>JBCDID010000023.1:0-16152 GCA_038749355.1 Pseudomonadota bacterium
CAGTCCGAGACCCTTCCCGAGTAAACGGAATTCCGAACCTTCGGTCCGTCATGTTCCATGCCTGGCGTGCTCGCCCGTCCGGGCTGTGCGCGCCGTTGGCGCCCGGTCTCTCCGTTGCGCTATGACGGCCGACTGAGCTCGCGGATGGTTGCTACAAGTCCGTTGGTCGATCTGTCGGCCTCCGCAGATTTCCCGTCCCGCAGCACGGGGATTAGCGATTTGGCCAGCGATTTCCCCAGCTCCACGCCCCACTGATCATACGAGTTCACGCCCCAGATCGCGCCCTGCACGAACACCTTGTGCTCAAAGAGCGCGATCAGCCGGCCAAGCGAGAACGGATCCAGTTGTCGGTGCAGTATCGTTGTCGAGGGCCGGTCGCCCGGAAACGTGCGGTGGGGCGTGAGGCGGGCGACTTCTTCAGGGGTTGCGCCTGCGGCGCCCATGTCTTGCGCCACCTCCTCTGCAGTGCGCCCGAAGGCCAGTGCCTGGGATTGTGCCAGGCAGTTCGCCAACAGGAGCGCGTGGTGCTCCGGATCGGCCTCGCGAGGCTGCGCCGCGGCCACAAAGTCCACCGGGATCACGTCCGTGCCCTGGTGGATCAGTTGGAAAAAGGAGTGCTGCGCGTTCGTGCCCGCCTCGCCCCAGATCACCGGACCCGTGGCGGTTTTCACATTGGTGCCGTCCAGCCGGATCTGCTTGCCGTTGCTCTCCATATCCAGTTGCTGCACATAGGCCGCGAGCCGGTCCAGCCGTTGATCATAGGAGATCAGCGCCACTGTCGGGCAGCCCATGGCATTGCGCCGCCAGATGCCGATGACCGCCAGCAGGACAGGCAGATTCTCCGCCAACGGCGCTGATCGGAAGTGCTGATCCATATTCGCGGCACCGGCAAGCAACTCCCGGAACCGCGTGGCGCCGATCCCGATCGCGAGGCTCAGTCCGATCGACGACCACATCGAGTAGCGTCCGCCTACCCAATCCCAGAAGCCGAAGACGCGGCTCTCGGGGATGCCGAACGCGGCGCAGCCCTCAAGATTGGTGGAGACAGCCGCCATCTGCGCTCCGGCGTTTGGCCCCATCCAATCCTTTGCCAGCTGCGCGTTCGCCATGGTCTCGAGCGTGGTGAAGGTCTTGGACGCAACGATCACCAGCGTTCGGGCTGGATCGAGCCGGGCCACCGTGTCGGCCATATGCGCGCCGTCCACGTTCGATACGTAATGCAGGCTTGGGCCGTCGCAGTCCGGAGCGAGTGCGCGGGCCGCCATGGCAGGGCCGAGGTCCGAGCCGCCGATGCCGATGTTGATGACATCCGTGATTTGGCCTTCGGCGCGGATCTGCTCGGCAAAAGCCAGGAACCGGTCCAACGTGCCCGCCACGTCATCGCCTGAAGGGGCGTCTGCACCACCGCGCAGCGCCATGTGCAGGACTGCGCGGCCCTCGGTCTCGTTGATCGCTTCCCCTGCAAACATGGCGTCACGGCGGACTTCTACCCCGACGGCCCTTGCGAGATCGATCAATGCGGCCAGGGCGGACGTGTCCAGCTTCTCCTTCGAGGCGTCGATCAGGAGGTCGTCCAGCCGCCAATGAAGACTGTCAAACCGCGTCGGATCTTCGGCGAAGAGGTCGCGCAGATGGCGGGACTTCAGCCGCGCTGCATGCTGGTGCACCTCTGCCCAGGTGGTCTCTGGAGTCATGTGTGTCTCCTCCGGTTCTGCTGGGTAAGGTGCATATATAACTCCGGTCACCCCGCGTGGTGGACTGTGGCGCCGTCAAGGATGGCGAGGACAGGTGCCTGCATCCGGTCGTCAAGGTCCAGTGCCCGATCGAGCGCCTCTTTCTTCTCTAGTCCGGCGATATAGAGGTGGCGTTCGGCAGCGTTCAGGGTGGATGCGGTCAGGGTGATGCGGGGCTCCAGGTCGCCAGATGGGCGGAGTGCCACGGCAGGTGGGGCATCGTGTGCTAGCGCGGCCGCCAACTCCTCGGCGCCGGGAAACAGCGAGGCCGTGTGCATATCTGCCCCCATTCCCAAAACGGCGATGTCCAGGGGCAATATGGGTGCCAACCCATCAATAACATCCGCGAGGCCAGTCTCGGGGTTGGGTGCGTCAGCGTATAGAGGGATGACGTTCGGGTTTGCCCCGCTCGCCAGCAGTGTCTCGCCAAGCATGCGCTGGTTCGAGCGCGTATCCGTTGGCGCAACCCAACGTTCGTCCGTCAGCGTCACTGTTACAGCCCGCCAATCCAGCTGCTTTTGCCCCAGCAGGGTCAGCATCTGAGCAGGTGTCGATCCGCCAGCCAGCGCGATCCGGGCGTAACCCTGTGTGTCGATCAACGATCGGAGACGCCTCGCAAGCAAGCCCGCGACCTCGGCTGCCATGGCCTCCCGCGTGGGGTAGGTCTCGATCTGGGGCCTCAAAGGGCGATCTCCCGCCAGCGCCGCCCGTCCTTGTGCATCAGCATTAGTGCATCATCCGGGCCGGAGGATCCGGCGTCATAACGGGCAGGGTGGTCGCCACGCCCCTCCCACCCGGCTATGATCGGATCGACCCAGTCCCAGGCGGCCTCCACTTCGTCGCCACGCATGAAGAGCGTCTGATCTCCCCGGATCACGTCCATGACCAGCCGCTCATAGGCGTCGGGCATGCGCACATCAGCACCCACGGTGTCCGCGAAGGTCATGTCCAGAACCGCAGGAGTAAGGCGCATGCCCCCGGGGCCGGGGTCCTTGATGGTCATGCCCAGCGTGATCCCCTCATCCGGTTGCAGGCGGATCGCGAGCACATTACCCGTGGGCTGGCCGGAGGTCGTGGGGAAGACCGCGTGGGGCGGTGCACGGAAGGCGACCGCGATCTCGGACATGCGTTGGCGCAGGCGCTTGCCGGTGCGCAGGTAGAAGGGCACACCCGCCCACCGCCAGTTGGCGATCCCGGCCTTCAACGCCACGAAGCTCTCGGTTCGGCTTTCCGGGTTGCCCGCGTCGTCAAGGTAGGAAGGCCCGTCTGCCCCCTCGGCATACTGCCCGCGTACGATGCGGTCGGGATCCTCCAGAGGCTCCAGCGCACGCAGCACCTTCAGCTTCTCGTCTCGCACGGCGTTCGGTTCGAACTTCGCCGGGGGTTCCATCGCGGTCAGGCAGAGGAGCTGCATCAGGTGGTTCTGCACCATGTCCCGCATGGCACCGTTCTTGTCGTAGTACCCGCCGCGTCCACCGATGCCGACGCTCTCGGCCACGGTGATCTGGACATGGTCGATGTGGCTTGCATTCCAGAGCGGCTCGAAAAGCGCATTGCCGAAGCGGATGGCCATCAGGTTCTGGACAGTCTCCTTGCCGAGATAGTGGTCGATCCGGTAGATGCGCTGCTCGTCGAAATGGCGCGCCAGCGTGGCGTTCAGCTCGCGCGCCGAGGTGGCGTTATGGCCCAGTGGCTTCTCCACCACGATGCGCTCATCGGCGGAGGCCAGCCCGTGCTGATGTAGGCGCTCGGCAATGGGGCCGAAGAAGCGCGGGGCGACGGAGAGGTAGTGCGCGCGGGGCCGGCCCTCCGCCGGGCCAAGATTGGACGCAAGTGCATCCCATCCGCTCTCTGACATGGCATCCGTGCGAACATAGTCGAGCGAGCTGAGAAACTGGTCGCGGGCCGCGACATCCAGATCCGCGGGTGCGACGAACTTCTTGAGCGCAGACGCGGCGAGGTTCCGAAAAACCTCTCTATCCACGTCGGAGCGCGCGGCCCCGATGATGCGCGCTCCTTCCGGCATCTGCCCATCACGCATCCGGTGAAAGAGCGCCGGGATAAGCTTGCGCTTGGCCAGGTCCCCGGTGGCCCCGAACACTACAAGGTCAAAAGGATCGACAGGGACGACACGCGCGACCATCAGGCGGCCCGCCGGTCGGTCTCAGGAATTCGGGCCATGGCATTGCCTTCTGCAACGGGTCGTTGTGCGCGTGGGCAGCGCCACGCTCACGTTCCTTCATATCGTGATGATGAAGGCGGCGGAACCCCGCAGCCTGCCTTGGCCTCAGGCGTTGACGCAGGCCTGGGAAGGTAGGGGGGCAAGTTCAGGCAGGCTCGCACACCGGATCTGTTCGAAGGGAATGGCGTCGTCGGGCGCGGCACTTTCCAGGTCGTGCTCCGATGTGAGGTAGACGATCCGCGCACCGCGCGCTGCATGTTCACGCATGGGAGCCATCAGGTCGGTGCGCAGGGCAACGGTTCCCTCGGGCTGCCCGGTGCGGATCCGCTCGGCATCGCGACGCGCCAGTTCCAGCACGGCATCCGACACGGTGCGGTCCGCATAGATCGCGTCCGCCTCTTGCATTCGTTGCACTGCGCGAAGTGGCAAGAGGTCTGCCTCCTCGCTGACGGAGAGGATTGCGGTGAGCCGTGCTGCGTCTGCGCCCGTGCCGCCATCGCGGATCGTCTGCTTGATCTCGCGCGCGGCTTCCTGCTCGTTGCCGACGGAGAACTTCGTCCAGGGGCTACCGGTGAAGGCCCAGGCCCAGAAGGATCTGCGGTCCTTGTGCGGTACCCGCTGCGCCACCTCTCCGCGCAACCTGCCTGCCAGCGCGGCATAGGCGCCGAGGCGGGGATGCAAGATCTCCTCGATCCTACTCTTCAGGCGGCGTCCCAGAACGGGCGCGGTACCCTCCGTTCCAATCGCCACCACGACCGGGTCGCGATCCACGATCGACGGCGTGATCGCGTCGCAAAGATCCGGATAATCGACCACGTTGACCAACGCGCCCGCAGCTTTCGCCAGCATGTGCCAGCAGGTATCCGCCCCCTTGCATCCGGTGGCGACGAATACGATGACCGCCTTGCCGAGCAGACCCTGGGTGGCCGTTTCGACGTGCCGCACACGTCCAGACTGCACCAGATCCGAAAGCTCCGGATCAAGTTCTTCCGCCACAACAAAAATCTCGGCCTCGGTCTTCAGTGCCAAACGGGACTTTTGCGCTGCCTGTTCCCCGCCGCCAATGATGACGACACTCCGGCCCGCGACCTTGAGAAACATGGGAAAGTTCTTCATTCGGCGCTCCGGTGGCTGCGCCCGAGGGCGGCACTATGCTGTTGAACATAGGGCTTTTGTGCGCCGCAGCAAGATTTGTCAATCAGGCGGAAAGGTTTGGTGGCGGAGTTGCCGCCCGTGCGCCGAGCTTCAGTGCGGCTTCGCGCCCGCCATAGCCTTCGACCATAGCGGCCTGATCGGCATGGGCCAGCGCATCCATCGCCTCCGGATTGCAGATGTTGCGGAGTTCTGACGTCAGTTTGGCCAGTACGTCGGCGCAGTCAGTGTCTCCGGCCCTGTTGCGAAGCTCCTCCGGGTCGCCCGCTAGATCGAACAGTTCCGGCTCGAAGCCGACATAGTGGATCAGCTTCCACCGACCCTTGCGTAGCATGAACGCACCCGAGACTGCACCTGCCGCGTGGTATTCCGAGAACACAGCACGTTCTGGATGGTCCTCAGAATCCGCCAGTGAATAGAGCGATTGCCCCGGCCCGGGGTTCTCAAACTCGACGCCAAAATGCGCAGGTATCGTGGTGGAGAGGTCCAACAGGCTGACCGGCGTCGCGCTGGTGCTGCCCGCCTGACCGGGACGGGCCACGATCATGGGCACGGCCACCGACTCCTCGTACATGTTCGATTTGCCCCAGAGCCCACGCGCACCGACATTGTCGCCGTGGTCCGAGGTATAGACAACCGTCGTATTGTCCACGAGGCCTGCCGCTCCCAACGCCTCCATGATCCGCCCGACATTGTAGTCAAGCCAGGTGCAGAGTCCGTAATAGGCCGACATTGCCGCGATACGCTCGGCGGGATCCTTGAACTTGTCCTCGGACCGGTCGAGACCGAATTGCTTCTCGACCCATGGATGGCGCGGGTGGCCGTCCGTCGGGTGGAGCTTGGGTGCGGGCAGGACGCTCTCGGGGTAGAGGTCGAAATACTCGGGCGGCACGACCAGCGGAAAGTGCGGCGCGACAAGCCCGACATAAAGGCACCATGGCTCGGCCGGCGCCTCTGCCAGCCATGCGCAGGTGCGGTCAGTGACGGCCTGATCGTACTCGGTGTACTTGCTCTCGCCCGGGCCGATATAGTCGCCCAGCATGCGCCCGGGCATGGCGACACGCTCGTCCTCCTTGCGGATGGAGGCCCAGACCATGCCGACACCGTTGGCGACCATCATAGGGATGTGCTCGACATCGAAGCCTGCGGGGTCTTCCTCGGCCCGGTAGTGCAGCTTACCAATGCTCTCGACCCTGACCCCGGCGGATTGCAGCGCATGCCCCCAGCCCGGGATGTCGCCGGTATAGGGCATGGCATTGTCCCAGAGCCGGTTCTGATGCGCATATCGCCCGGTGGCGAAGGCCGCGCGGGCGGGCACGCAGATGGGCGACGGCGTGTAGGCGTTGGTGAACCGGGTGCCGCGCGTGGCGAGTGCGTCGAGATGCGGGGTGCGGACAAAATGCCCGGCACAGCCGAGCGCCCGCGACTGGTGCTCGTCGGACATGATGACCAGCAGGTTATTGGTCACTGGCCGAAATCCCGCCTGTCTGCTGCGCGCTCGAGCTTGTCGAGGATCCCGAAGATGATTGCCTGCTCGTCTTCGTCGAGCGCGTCCATCAGGGCCTGCTGGCGGGTTCTCATAAAGGGCAGGGTGCGCTCGAAGATCTCCTGCCCGCGCGGCGTGAGCTCCATTTCGACGACGCGCCGGTCGCTGTCTGGGCGCGAGGTGCTGAGCAGTCCTGCCTCCTCCAGCGCCTTGGTGGTGCGGCTGATCATGGCGGGATCGATCATCGTTCGGCGGGTGACGTCGCGCGCCGTGGTCGCGGTGCCCGTTCCGATCATTGCAATCAGCCGCCATTGTGTCAGAGTGATGCCCGCGACTGCATCCAGCACAGCCACGGCCTGGGCATTCAAGGTCTGGTGCACGCGCACGATACGATAGCTCAGAAACTGTGTGAGCTCGCGGTTCTCTGGATCTGTCTCCACGGCGCCTGTGGACATTGTATGCTCCATTTAATTGACAATTCAATTATTGACAGATCAAGCAATCATGTCAATCATCATGGACAGCGGCAGAACAACTGCCCTCACTCAGGGAGGACGTTATGAAAAAGATGCTTATGGCGGGCGCGGTGGCGCTGGGTGCGCTGGCGACAAGTGCGACGGGCGTCCTGGCGGACTGGGCGCCGCCAGGCCCGATCAAGATGCTTATCGCATTCCGTGCGGGCGGCGGGACCGACACCCAGGCACGCCTGATTGCCGAGGAACTTGAGAAGCGCCATGGCTGGAAAGTCGTGCCCGAGCAGCTCACGGGCAAAGGCGGGGCGAACATGGCCGCGGCGTTGAAGGACATGCCAAATGATGGATCTGTCATCGGAATGGCTGTGACCGAGACGTTCGCCTATAACATGATCGCGGGCAAGCGGCAGGCCTATGCCCAGGAGGACTTCACGGCGCTCACCACTACCGCGGGCTTCCAGATGGGCATCATCGCGCCCACCACCAAAGGCTGGAAGACCTGGGAGGACATGATCGCGGCGGCCAAGGGCGGCTCCGTGCGCTTCGGTGTCATGTCGCCCAAGCTCGGCGATATCGCCTACCTGATCGGCAAGCATGAAGGAGTCGACTTCAACATCGTGTCCTTTAAGGGCGGCAAGGGCGTGCTGAATGCGCTCTCAGCCGGGGATGCGGATGTTGGTTTTGGCGCAGGCACCCAGACCAAGGCCGTGCTGGCGGGTGACATGGTGCAGATGGCGTCGGGCCTCTCAAAGCGCCTGAACATCACACCGGATGCGCCGACGCTGCAGGAACTGGGCATGGATCTGCAGGCCGACGGGTACTTCGTTTTCATGGCGCCTGCCGGGCTTCCGGACGAGGCGCGGACCGCCATCAGCGACGCCATCGCCGAGATCGTGCAAGATGAGAGCACCAAGGCCCACGGCATCATCAAAAAGGGCTTTGGCGGGACGGTCGTCATCAAGGGCGCAGAGCTCGACAAGGTCATGGCCGACGACCTCGTGGCGGCGAAAGAGCTGCTGGAGCGTGCGAGCCAGTAACCTTAAAACGCACCGTGCGCGCCGATCTGCGCGCACGGAACCACAGAACATTTGATCAAACGAGCATGAAGCATTTCACCCAGGACCGCGTTCTTGGCCTTCTGGTCCTCGCTTTTGGGGCCTGGATCACGCTGTATTGGGCGCCGGTGGACAGCGAGACCGGTCTTGTGGAGCGCCTGCGAGGGCGGTTCTCGATTGGGGATGCGCTTGCGCCGACCGTGGCGGGCGTGATCCTCATGGCCTCCGGTGCCTGGCTTGCGTTGCTGGGCGGGAAAGGCGAAGGGCTCAGGCTTGCCAATCTAAGCTACCTGTGTGTTCTCATCCTCTGTCTGTTGCTGTCGATTGCCCTCATGCGCGGGGCTGGTCCCGCGCTGGTCGAGGCGATCACCGGGGCCGAATACCGGCCCCTCCGCGACACCGTTCCCTGGAAGTATTTCGGTTTCGTCATGGGCGGGACCGCCATGATACTGTCGCTGATCGTCCTGGTGGAGCGCCGCCTGAGCTGGTCACGCGTCCTGATCGCGCTGGGCGTGGCCCTATTCCTGGCCGCCTTCTATGACCTGCCGTTCGAGGATCTGCTGTTGCCGCCCAACGGGGACGTCTGATGGACATGCTCGCCCACGTGTGGCTGGGCATCCTTGCGGTGTTCCAAGGGCCTGCACTCTTCGAGATCTTCGGCATTCCCGTCCCTGTGACCATCGTCATGGTGGCAGGCGGGTTCTTCACCGGGGTTCTGGTTGGGGCGACGCCGGGGCTTGCCGGGCCCATGGCCATGGCGGTCGCGCTACCCATCCTGATATCGGTCTTCGGGTTCGAGACGGAGGCGTTGCTGCCGGTGATGGGCTTTCTCATCGGCATCATGAAGGGGGCGACCATCGGGGGCGCGGTCCCTGCGATCCTCTTCAACACCCCCGGCACGCCGGATGCGGTCCTGACCACGCTGGACGGCCACCCCATGACCAAAGCGGGCCAATCGGGGCGTGCGTTGAAGGTGGCGCATTTCTCTTCGGTCTCGGGGGATACGGTCTCGGACATCGTGCTGTTCGTCTGCGCGCCCTTCCTCGCCGTGCTGGTCGAGCGCTATCTGGACCTGCCGGAGAAAACTGCGCTGATCCTGTTGTCGCTCGCGTTCATCGCGGCCGTGGTGGGCAACTCGGTCGCCAAGGGCCTGATCGCCATGGGGTTGGGGATGCTGGTGGCCTTCGTCGGCACGGGCGAGGACTTCTACCCACGTCTGACGGGCGGGGTATCCTGGCTGGCGCAGGGCTTCTCCATCGCGTCGGTGATCCTCGGCGTATTGATCATCGGCGAGATCTTCAAATCGCTTGAGGACATGATGCGGGAGCGCGCGTCCACCGGCGGCATCCAGCAGACCCCCGTCACGGGCGAAGCGGGGCTGAGCTGGCGCGAACGCGTGCGGCTCTTGCCGTTCATCGGCAACTCGGCGGCCATCGGCACCATGATCGGGGCGCTGCCGGGGATCGGATCGACGCTTGCGGCCACGCTGGGCTATGCCACGGGGCGCAAGCTGCACGAACGCCGCCGCCCCATGGGTGAGGCCTGGGGCAGGGGTGCGCCGGAGGGCGTTGCCTCGACCGAGGCCGCCAATTCCGCCGTGTCAGGCGCGAACCTTATCCCGGTCCTTTCGCTGGGCATTCCGGGCAACGCGGCGGCGGTCTTCCTGATCCTCGCCACCGAGTCCATCGGCGGGTTCAACCCCGGTCCAGCCGTCTTCCGGGTGCCTGCCGACGGGGTGAACACCGAGATGGTGCTCGCCTTCGGGATCTTCACCGCCATGACGGTCGCGAACATCCTGAACTGGACCGTCGGCGGGCGTGTGATGCGGATGATGGCGATCATGATCCGGGTGCCGAAGCAGATCCTTTTGCCCTCTGTTTTGCTGGTCACGCTGACGGCGATCCACGTGCAGGAGACCTCGCTGAAGGCGATCCTCTTCACCCTCTTTTTCGGAGTTATCGGATATTTGTTTCGAAAATTTCGAATATCCGTTCTGCCTTTCGTGATCGCGTTCATCTTGGCGGGCAACCTTGAGAACACCGCGCGGCAGGCGTTCAGTGCGACTGGCGGCGACCCGTGGTTCCTGTTCTCCAGCCCGCTTGCCATGGCGTTTATGGTCGGTGCCATCGCCGTGATTGTCATGTTTTCGCGTCGCCGTATCGAGGATGTGAGTGAATGAGCATACCCAATTTCCTCCTAATCTCCGCGGACCAACAGCGGGGCGATTGCCTCGGTGTCGAGGGGCGGGCGATCAATACGCCGCACTTGGATCGGCTGGCGGGGCAGGGGACCCGGTTCGGGGCTGCGATTACGCCCTGTGTGGTGTGCCAGCCAGCGCGGGCGTCCATCCTGACCGGGCAGTTGCCGCGCACGCACGGGGTGCATGACAACGGCATCGACTTGAACCCTGAGACCGGGGCGAAGGGCTTTGCCGGTGCGCTGGCGGCGGCGGGCTACAGGACCGGGTTCTTCGGAAAGGCCCATTTCTCGACTTATCACACGTTCGCGCCCACCGGCTCACCGGAATGCCTGCGGTCCTCCGCGAACTTCGGTCCAGATTGGTACGGGCCGTACATGGGTTTCGAGCACGTCGAGATGATGCTGGTGGGCCATAACTGGTTCCCGCCGGAGAAGCCGCCTGCGGGGCAGCACTATGAACGTTGGTTCCATGCGGATGGGCAAGGCGACGCGAAGATCAAGGCCTATTGGGAGAACGCGGGCGACACAAAGGGGGCGGCGCAGACCTGGCATTCGAAGCTGCCGATGGAGTGGCACAACTCGACGTGGACAGCGGACAGAGCGATTGATTGGCTGAACGCACGCGATGATGATCCGTTCTGCGCGTGGATCAGCTTCCCGGACCCGCATCACCCGTTCGACTGTCCGGAGCCCTGGTCGCGTCTGCATGACCCGGCAGAGGTCGACCTGCCCCGGCACCGCAAGCGCACCTTCGAGGGACGCCCATGGTGGCACGAACAGGTGCTGACTGCCGAGCCCGAGGGCCCGAAGGAGAACGCTGAGACCCGCAAGGCCTATTCCCGCATCGCCGAGCAAACCGACGAACAGCTCCGCGAGATCATCGCCAACACCTACGGACAGATCGCGTTGATCGATCACGAGGTCGGGCGGATCCTGGACGCGCTGGAGACGGCTGGGCTCGCGGAGAACACGGTTGTCATCTACATCTCGGACCATGGCGACTGGCTGGGCGACCATGGCCTCGTCCTGAAGGGGCCAATGCACTACGAGGGGCTCTTGCGCGTGCCCATGCTGCTGCGCGGGCCGGGCGTCCGGGCGGGGGCAGTGACGGATCAACCAGTCTCGACGCTGGATCTTGGGCCGACCATGCTGGAGATGGCAGGCGCGGAGGCGTTGCAAACCCAGCACGGGCGTTCGCTGGTGCCTCTTCTGGAGGGCGACGGGACCCGCGATTTCGCGCTGAACGAATGGGAGTTGCTGCCGACCCGCACAGGCGTTGCCCTTTCTCTGAGGACGGTTCGGACACGGACGCACAAGATGACTTTCGATATGACAAGCGGGGCCGGGGAGCTCTACGATCTGGTCAACGACCCCGACGAACTAGTGAACCTCTTTGACGCACCGGAGGCCGCCTCGATCCGCGCGGAACTGGAAGCCATGCTTGCGACCCGTCCTGACGACATGTTGCCGAACCAGACCCAAGTCGGGATGGCCTGAGCTCCGGCACCGGGCTCTACAGCACGATCTCGCGGGACGGGGTGAAGTGGTCCAGATCACGGGGCTCGTAGACGTGCTGGTCAAAGACCTCCTTGTTCAACTCGACCCCCAGCCCCGGCTTGGTGGGCAGCTTGAATGCCCCGTTCTCGAACTCCAGCGGCTCTACCAGGACATCGGTGCGTTCGGGCACTGGGATGTACTCCATGATCCGGAAGTTCGGCATGCAGGCCGCCGCGTGGATCGTTGCCGCCGTGCAGACAGGGCCGTTGCAGTTATGCGGGATGACAGGGCAATAGTAGGCCTCGGCCATCATTGCGATCTTGCGCAACTCGTTCATGCCGCCGGTGTAGATCGCATCCGGCTGGATATAGTCACAGGCGTATTTCTCCAGCACCTCGCGGAACTGATGCCGGGCAACATAGCGTTCGCCTGTCGCGATGGGTGTCTTGGTGGCGTTCTTGAGCTGCACGAAGGCATCGAGGTTCTCGGGCGGCAGCGGCTCCTCGAAGAAGTAGAGATCATATGGCTCAAACTTCTGCGCCAACCTGCGCGCCTGGGGCAGGTCAAAGCGTCCATGCGCATCGACCATCAGCCAGACGTCGGGGCCGACAGCGTCACGCACCTGACGCACGCATTCGACGGTGATGTGCTCCTGCTCTGGCGTCATGGAATGGGCGGCATACCCAAAGGGCGACCATTTCAGAGCCTTGAACCCGTTCTCGACGGCGCGCGCGGCGCTCTCAGCGTATTCGCCCACCGAGGTCTTCCCCATCCGCGTCTTCATGAACCAGTAGTTGCCGTAGGCGGGCACCGTCTCGCGGCACGGTCCGCCGAAGAGCTCGTAGCATGGCACCCCCAGCGCCTTGCCCTTGATGTCCCAGCAGGCGATTTCGATGGCCGATAGGGCCACGTTCACCAGCAGGTCTGAGCGCAGGAACTGGCCGCGATAGCGATCCTCCCACAACCACTCGATCCGGCGCGGGTCCTGGCCGATCACAGTGCGCTTGTAGTCCTCGATCAGGGTGACCATGGTGCGCTCGAAGGGCTCGATGGTGGCCTCGCCGACGCCTGTGATCCCCTCGTCGGTTTCGACCTCGATGAAGACCCAGTTCCGGCGGTGGGCCTCGACCAGATAGGTCTTGATGTCGGTGATCTTCATGCGCTCAACTCCTCGGACAGCGCCAGCACCTGTGCCCACGTCGCCTCTGGGACTGCCATGATCCCGTTGCTCCGGGTCCGCTGTTCTCGTTCGCGTTCACCGGGGATCTCAACCCGATCGAAACCCGGGGCAGGAGGGCAGGCGCGTAGGTCGGCGAGGACGTCCTCGGCGGCGGCTTTGAGGGCGTTGGGCTCACGGAATCGCTTGGTGTCGATGGCGAGCAAGAACCAGTTGCACTCGGGCGAGGAGGGCCCCAGCATCGCCTCCCCGATCAGCTCCGCCATGAGCGAAAGCGCATAGCCCTTGTGCCCGCCCATGGGCAGGATCGCGCCGCCATTGAAGTAATCCTCTGGATCGCGGGTCGGGTTGCCGTTGCTGTCGATGATGGAGCCCTCAGGCACCAACCCTCCCGCCGAGCGTGCAGCGTAGAGCCATCCCCCCGCGATCTGGCCAGTGGCGAAGTCCATCACCACGGGGCCATGATCGCCGCCGGGGATGCCGATGCACCACGGATTGGTCGGAAGTCTGCCCTTCGCCCCGCCATGGGGCGCTACCATGCCATGGACCCTGTGATTGCCGCCGCCGGTGTTGATGGTCAGGAACCCGCGCGCCGCAGCCTGGTCCGCGAAGGCCCCGTGCCGCCCGGTATGGCCCGTATTGATGACCGATACTGCGCCCAGCCCGTTCTCGCCCGTCAGCCCGGTCACCGTCTCGTAGGCCAGCGCCATGGCCGGGATGCCGTTCGCCATGCCGCCGTCGATGACCGTCACGCCGGTTTCGGTCTTGCGCACTTCGGGACGGACGCCGACCTTCATGGTCCCGTCACGCATCCGCTCAGCATACTGCATGACGCGCATCACACCGTGGCTCTCCATCCCGCAGAGATTGGCGTCGATCAGGTGATCGGTGATGGCTCGGCTGTGGTCTTCCGGATTGCCGAGGCGACAGAAGATATCGACGATGAGGGCCCGCGCCTCCTCCGCCGCCACCTCGACACGGCCGCCGGGCAGTTCCAGCTTGCTCGGGATCTTGTTCATTCTGTTCCCCTTGTCGGCCCATCCCCGCGGGCCACTCGAAACGCTAGGTGAGGGGTGCCGCTACGGGCAAGAGATAATCGGCCGGGTCTACCGGCGTCACCCACCCCTTGCGACCAAGCTGCCCTTCAAATCTGCGGCCAAACTGGTGTAGTCCCGCAACCACAGAAGATTTGAGCACGGGGTGAGCATGACACGCGTATTGATCACGGGAACGGCTGGGTTCATCGGGTTCCACCTTGCGCGCGTGCTGCTGGCAGACGGGATTGCGGTACACGGCTATGATGCGGTCACGGACTATTACGACGTCACACTGAAGCAACGCCGCCATCAGATGCTGCACCAGACGCCCGGGTTCTCGGCGACTGAAGCGCGGTTGGAGGACATGGAGGCGCTGACCCAAGTGGCCGAGGAGTTCCGTCCCGATGTCATCATCCACCTCGCGGGCCAGGCAGGCGTCCGCTACTCGCTCGAGAACCCGCGCAGCTATATCGACGCGAATGTTGTGGGCACGTTCAACGTGATGGAGATTGCCCGAGAGCTGGGCGTACGCCATCTGCTGATGGCGTCCACGTCCTCGATCTACGGGGCGAATACCGAGATGCCCTATACCGAGACCGACAAGGCCGATACGCAACTGACAATCTATGCCGCGACCAAGAAGGCGAGCGAGGCGATGGCGCATTCCTATGCGCACCTCTGGGATCTGCCGACGACCATGTTCCGGTTCTTCACGGTCTATGGCCCCTGGGGGCGGCCCGACATGGCGCCCTACAAGTTCACCCGGGCGATCCTGGAAGGCTCGACCATCGACGTCTACAACCACGGCGAGATGTATCGCGACTTCACCTATGTGGAGGATCTGGTGCGCGGCATCCGGCTGCTGATCGATGCCGTGCCGGTCCGCCCGGAAGACGGAGTGGTCGAGGAGGGTGACAGTCTGTCGCCCGTCGCGCCCTATCGCATCGTCAACATAGGCAACTCTCAGAAGGTCAAGCTGACGGACTTCATCGCGGCCATCGAGGAGGCGACGGGAATGGAGGCTAAGCGCAACCTGATGGACATGCAGCCCGGTGATGTGCCCGCGACCTGGGCGGATGCGAGCCTCTTGCACCGGCTCACCGGCTACAAGCCCCAGACGGGTGTGCGCACAGGGATGGCCGCCTTTGTTGCGTGGTATCGGGACTACTATCAGATCTGAGCGGTCCGCGCGTTATCCGAGAGGCGCGCTGTACTCCTCGTCGGTGACCAGCTCCATCCACTCGATGTGCTTGCCGTCGAGCGCCTCCTGCATGGCGATGTGCACCATGGCGACGTCGGGTGAAGCCCCGTGCCAGTGCTTCTCGCCGGGTGGGATCCAGATCGTGTCGCCCGCACGGAACTCGACCGGCGGCTGCCCCCATGTCTGATAACGCCCCACGCCTGAGGTGCAGTAGAGCGTCTGGCCCAGCGGATGGGTGTGCCAGCCCGTGCGTGCACCGGGGTCGAAGCTGACGACGATGGCGCGGACGCGCCCGGGTTCTGGGGCCTCGATGATCGGGTCCTGCTTGACGGTCCCGGTGAAATAGCTCGCGGGCCCGTACTTGGTCGGCCGCTCGCCGAGCTTGTAGTGGTCCATTCTGTCCCCCTTGGTGCGCGATTCTCCGGGCAGCCCCCGGTTCTTCCACAGCATAGCCCGCTCATCCGTGCCGTCTATGATCCACATCTTGTGTGGCAGGCACTGGCGACACCGATATATGCCTTAACGAGTAGTTTAGGAGATAATTGGAGTAAAAAGGGATTGATTGGGAATTATAGGTAATGTACAAACTGACCCACCGGGAACTGGTGCATCTATAAAAGAGCAGGTTTCATACAGGCGCACCGGTCTCCGTAGAGAAGAATAGGCAAGAGGCACACCCGCGGTCCAATCGATAACCCGGAAACTGGGACGGGCTGCGAGATCTCGAGGGACGGCGGGCGGATCGATACACACCGATCCGCCCGTTCTCGTTTTCAGGGGCTGACTGCCGCTTCATGGTTTGAAGGGTGGTACGGTGCTGAAGCACTTCACAGGGACCCATGACCACAAGATGGATGACCGGGGGCGGGTGTCGCTCCCGACGGAATTCCGTCGCGTGCTGGATGGGGTCGGATCTACTGGCGCGCTCTACGTGGTGCCGCGCCTCGAGGATCCGCGCGC
>JBCDID010000024.1:0-16032 GCA_038749355.1 Pseudomonadota bacterium
ATCGCGGTGGTCTTCAGAAATTTGAGCATCATTGCCCTCCCTTGATTGATCTTGATCGTTACAAAGTGACGCCGGTTTCGGCATCGAAGAGACGGATGTCCTGCGACTGAACGCCAAAGGTCATAAGCTCGCCCGGACGGGCTTGGGGTGCGCCAGTGATTTCGACCTGCACCTCGGTCGGTCCGCAGCGTGCGGCGAGCACCGATTGGGTGCCCAGATACTCGGATACGACGAGGCTGAGTTCGATGGGCGCGCCGGTGCCGGGATCTGTCGAGAACGCGGACGGGCGGATGCCTGTGGTCACGCGCCCGCTGATGGCGCCGTTCATGCGGTTGGCCTGCTCGTCGCTGAGTGGCAGCAAATAGCCATCGCCGCGTACCCAGACCCGGTCGTCCTGGCGTACCAGTTCCCCGTCCAGGAAGTTCATGGTTGGCGTGCCGATGAAACCGGCGACGAACTTGTTCACCGGCGCCTCGAACAGCTCCTGTGGTGTGCCTTGCTGCTGCACGACTCCATCCGCCATGACGACGATACGGTCGCCGAGGGTCATCGCCTCGATCTGGTCGTGGGTCACATAGATCATGTTCTTGTCGATGCGGTCGCGCATCTCGGCGAGCTCGGTGCGCATCTTGGCGCGCAACTTGGCGTCGAGGTTTGAGAGTGGCTCGTCGAACAGGAAAGTGCCCGCATCACGCACCAGCGCCCGACCCATGGCGACACGCTGGCGCTGACCGCCGGACAATTCTGCGGGCTTGCGGTCCAGCAGATGCGCGATATTCAGCATCTCGGCCACACGTTGCACTTTCTCGGTGATCTCGGCCTTCGACACCCGCGCTAGCCGCAGCGCGAAGGACATGTTCCGTGCGATGTTCATGTGCGGGTAAAGCGCGTAGTCCTGGAACACCATCGCGATGTCCCGGTCCTTGGGCTCGAGGTTCGTGATTGTCCGATCGTCGAAATAGATCTCGCCACCCGATGCCGTTTCAAGCCCGGCAAGGATCCGCAGCGTCGTCGACTTGCCACAACCAGACGGACCCACCAGCACGGTGAACTCGCTATCTGCAAAATCCAGCTCCAGCGGGTGTAGCACGCGAACTGGGCCGAAGGATTTTTCGACCTTGTCCAGCACGATACGCGGCATGCCGGATCCTCCCATGTCTTTTTTGTTATCGGTAACAGTCGCTCGAATCTCCTCAGGGCTGCAAGCCGGGATGACTCGAACATACGTTAGCGCTAACGTTCGGGCATGTCGGAGAGTATCGCCAAGATCGAGGACGTGGCCCGCGCAGCCGGGGTGTCGATCATGTCCGTCAGCCGTGCCTTGCGCGGCGTCGAAGGGGTGTCCGAAGCAACTCGCGCCCGCATCACCGTGTTGGCAGCCGAGATGGGCTATGTGCCCAGCCGGCTGGCGGGATCACTGGCGCAGGCGACATCGAATCTGGTGGCGATCTCGGTCCCGACGCTCTTCGACGCCGTCTTTGCCGAGATTGTCGGTGGCATGCGCGAAACACTGACCCACGCGGGTTTGGAGACGATCATCGAGACCTCGGACTATGACCCGGCCCGCGAAGCGGCATGGGTCGAGCGCATGATCGAGTGGTCACCCGCCGCACTGGTCCTGTCCGGCGTTGACCATGCGCCCGGTGCAAGCACGCGCCTGCGCGAGGGTGGAGTACCGGTCATGCAACTTTGGGACATTGCTCCTGATCCGATCGATTTGAACGTTGGCATCGAACACAGTCTGGCTGGTGAGGAGATGGGGCGACACCTGCTTGGGCTGAGCTATCGGTCGCCTGTATATATTGGCATCCCTCGAGGCAGGGATCTCCGTGCCGAAAAGCGGCGCGCTGGGCTGGAAGCAGCCTTCCAAGAGGCCGGAGTCACGTTGCGGGATCTGAGAGTCGATGCTGCACCGTCCTTCGAGGCTGGGCGAGAGGGAGCCCTACAGGCGCTCAAGCTGGTTCCTCGGCCTGATGTCCTCTACTTTCTGAACGACCATCTTGCGTTTGGTGGCCTAATGGCCTGCGAGACTGTAGGCGTCGATGTGCCGGGCGAGATCGGAATTGCCGGATTCAACGGGTTGAACATCAACAACGTATTGCCAAGACGTCTCACGACCTCCGTCACGCCACGTTCACTAATGGGCAAGACCGCAGCAAGGATGCTAGTGGCGGCGATCCGCGGCGTCCGGACAGAACGGCGCATCTCCATGCCGGTGCCCGTCGAATCGGGCGCGACGACTTCGGCCGCATTGACAGCCAAAGCGCCAAGAGCCTAAGGAATGATATCGATAACATAGCAGCCTGGACCTAGCGTCACTTGACCGACCCGCGCAAACCTACCATGGCTGATGTCGCCCGGATGGCCGGCGTATCTCCGATGACTGTCAGCCGGGCTCTCAGGCCCGGCACATCTGTTAGCGAACCGACACGGCAAAAGATAAGAGAGGCCGCCGACAGGCTAGGCTATGTGCTGGACATAAATGCGTCCTCGTTCTCCTCGGGGCGATCCGGATTCGTCGCAATGACGGTGCCTTCAATCAACAACTCCAATTTTGCGGATACGGCGCGGGGCTTGACCGAGGGTTTGCAAGGCAGCGGTTTGGAATTGCTGCTTGGTTACACCGACTATGACGTGTGCGAGGAGGAACGCCTGATCAGAGCGTTCCTGCGTCGGCGACCGGAGGCGATCGTCGTCACTGGTGGCGCTCACACCGAACATTGCCGGGCACTGCTGGCCGGGGCAGGAGTCCCGGTTGTCGAGACCTGGGACATTCCGCTTCACCCGATCGACAGGGTTGTCGGGTTCTCGAATGCCGATGCGGGCGCACGGGTGGCACGGCATCTGTTCGATCTCGGCCATCGACGCATCGGTTTTGTCGGGGGAAATGCTCTGCGCGACACCCGTGGAGCGGATCGGCTGCGCGGGTTCCGACAAGCCCTGGCCGCGCTGGGTCTGGCCGATGATCGCGCCATTGCGGATGTTGATGCTCCCACCACTATGAGGGACGGGGCCCATGCGCTGCAGCGTTTGTTCGAGCGCTGGCCAGACACCACGGCGCTGATGTGTGTCTCGGACTCGGCCGCGTTCGGAGCGATGACCGAAGCACAACGGCTTGGTTTGCGAGTGCCCAAGGATCTCGCCATTGCCGGCTTTGGTGCTGATGATGTCTCTGCCCATGCCATCCCCGGGATCACCTCGGTCGATGTACAGGCCCATCGCATCGGCGTGGAAACTGCACGCATGATTTTGGGCGCGCTGTCCGATGCTGGTTCTGAGAGGCATCTGTCCCTTGGTTTGGAACTCAAACCGCGAGCCAGTACAGTGCCTGCGTAGTTCGCGGACAATCGCCGAAGATGAAACGCGGTCAGTGAACACCGTTTTCGGGATGTCGCCATGAAAGGCGTGGTGACTCCGGTCGACAAAGCCGTTCTAACTCGTGAGCGCCTTGCGGTGCGTTGGTGGACTCAGACAGACGAGCTTGTTGTGTTGCATGCGCGAACGCACCCGTCAGGTCCCCAGAAACAAGGATACCCAATCGCTCTTCCATTGCCCCTCGGCTGCGCCGGGTTCAAGAAACACTGCGTTGACAAGGCAGGCGCTACTGAGGGGCAGGGCGGGTGCGACGGAGCCTTGATCGTCTGTTCTCAACCGATGTTCTCTGATGTGCTGGTGCCCCGAGTGATTAGTTCTGCAGAACAAGGTCACAGGCTGGTCCGTGACCGGGTCACCCTCGCTGAACAACGTGAATTTGTCGCCTGACTTGACCCATTCGTGGGCCAGCCCAACGCGCTTGTCTTCTCCCCGCTTTTCGCCAAAAAACACCAGTGTCTTGGAAAACCGGCGGTAGCTTTCCCGAACGCGTCCATCCGTTCCGGTGACAGAGGCATCGGCAAGTACTCCCTGCGCACGGATCTCGTCTGCGAACTCTCGGAATTCGGCCTCGGATTCATACACTAGCAGTTGCGGCAGCGAGGCGACGGCGAGCACGTGGAGGCCATCACCCATGGCCTCCAGCGACGGGATGGAGCCGGACGGATGGTCACGGTTGAGCTCCCTGGCCTGCTTCGGCCCGACCCAAAGTGCCATCTCGTACCCTCCTGCTGCAAAAGGGAAGGCCCGGCCGCCGAGATGTTCGCCCACGCGAACTTGCGGCTCGAACTTGCCACCTGCTGGCAGGACGAACTCCTGCGGTTCAATCCAGAATTCATGCGCATTGGCGGGAGCGCGGATCAGCGCCAGAGTGCACAGCACAAATGTAAAGTTCCGCATCGTCTTCATCCTTCTGTCAGTGGCGAACTGGCCGATTTTGTCAGCTCAGTAGACCCCTTCGATCTTCAGCCGGTCGGGCAGTTCCGGATTGAAGGGCAAGTCCCCTTCGCCTTCGGTGAGAATGCTCAAACGCGCGTCCTCAAGATCCCGGAGCCGCGTGTCGTAGGCGGTTTCAAGGCTTTCATCCGTGCGCAGCACTGTCGGCTTCAGAAACACGAAGAGCGTACGCCGAGTGCTGTTGTCTGCGGTGGAGCGGAACAGGTTGCCGACCAGTGGGACGTCCCCGAGCACCGGCACTTTCTGCAAGCTCTGCAGATCGTCGCGTGTGATCAGACCGCCCAGCACCACGGTCGCGCCACTTTGCGCCAGCACACTTGTCTCGATGGCGCGGCGATTGGTGATCAGATCCGCCGCGCCCTCGATGTTCGCATTCACCAGCGACGAGACCTCCTGCGAGATATCCAGCCGCACCGTGTTGCCGGTGTTGATCCGCGGCAGGACTTGCATGGTGAGTCCAACATCGCGGCGTTCGATGGTGGTGAACGGCTCCAGTGTGTTGCCGTCCGTGGTGAAGGTCCCGGTCCGGAAGGGGACGTTCTGACCAACCACGATGGAGGCTGGTTGATTGTCCAACGCAGTCAGCGAGGGCGTGGACAGGAGGTTCGCATTGGTGCTCTGGTTGAGCGCCTGCACCAGCAGTCCGAAGCTTCCCGTGCCGAAGGAGAAAGTGCCGCCGGTCTGGGCGAGTGCTGCCTCGGGCGAACCAAGGGCCGCGAGCACTGAGCCCAGTGCTGCGCCGCCATTGGCAAATGATGTCGCGGCCAAGACACCAAGCGGCGCGAGGTCGCCCAGGCCCAACTGTACGCTCAGTCGCTCGGCCGCTTCGCCCGAGACCTCGACAATGGCAGCCTCGATCAGAACCTGCGGCCGCCTGCGATCCAGTTCCTGTAGAAGTGCTGAGACTTCGGCGAGCTGCGCTGTAGTCCCGCGTGCCACTATGGCGTTCTGCGCCTTGTCCGCTATGACCGTCACGGGAGGGATCTCGGCTGCCCGTTCCGTCGCAACCAACCCGGTCTGCTCTAGGCCAGCCGCCACGGCATTGGTTGCTGCAACACCGACATTGCTCAACGTGGAATTTAAGGTAGCGGCGATCTGTTCCGCCTCCCCAAAGCGCAGAGGGAAGACGCGGGTCTTCAATGCGACCTTCGGGTTCGACACTGGCGGCACGTCCATGGCGCGCGCGAGCGTCAACACCTCCTCCAATTCCGTCGCCGTTCCGCGCACGACCAGCGTGTTGGAGCCCGGGTCGACCGACAGTCGAGCCCCTGCGGGTTGTGCCCCCAGGACTTCGGAGATTGCGGCACCAACGACGGCCGCTTGCGTGTTTCGAAACTGCAGCACCCGCGAGTCGCGCATTTCTTCCTGGTCGAGACCGCGGACGATCTCCCGGATACGAGCCACACCCTCCTGTGTGTCAGTGATCAGCAAGGCGTTTGGAGTCTCCAGCGCCTCAACGGATGCCGACGCGGCCACCAACGGGCGCAGCACCCGTGCGGCTTCGGATGCTGAGACGTTCTCCAAGAGAATCAGACGGGTCACGAAGTCCTGGGTTCCCGTCTCATCCGACCCGGGGCCGACCTGGGCCGCTGCTCGTGCAATCTCCAGCGGAACAATCTGCCAGATGACGCCGCTCTGCACCGCGTAAAAACCCCGTGACCTCAGAATAGACTGGAAGAGTTCCCACGCGCCGTCACGGTCGAGCGGCTCCGCCGAGACCACCGTGATATCGCCGCGAAGCTCCGGGTGGACGACCAGTGTGCGCCCTGTGATCTCGGCGATCTGCTCAGCCAGCACGGTCACATCCGTCTGACGAAGATTAATGGTGAACGTTTGCTCCTGGGCCCAGGCGGAGATGGGACCGACAAGAGCAGCGCAGGTGATCACGGAGAAGGCCAGATTTCGCATCAATCACCTCAGTGGGAATGAGAACGACAGGACACGCCCGCCGCGTTCGACTTCCAGCCGAGCATGGCCGGACGCGGCAATTTGGTCGTAGAGGCGCCGGTCCGTGTCCGGGTTTCCCACCGGCTGGCCATTCACGCTGCGCACCAGATCACCGGATCTCAGACCGGCAAGGCTCACGCCGATATCGTGCTGGGCTGCGATCACGTAGCCCTTGTCGCTGGCCTCGAGCCCGATCTCATCGAGCACTGCCTTTGGGTTCTTGCGCAACCGCTGGCGCCAGTAGTCGATGTATTCGGCGGTCGTCTCGGGCTTGCCGGGGCGCTCGTATCTTTGAGGCACCACAAGCCCGGCACTCATGCGTTCCAGAAGGGTCGGATTGCCGGAGGCATTAGCCAGCAGCACTTGCTCCGGGTGGTTTTCCTCCCCGTCAAAGTAGAGGGTCAGGGTTCCATCGCTGTCGCTCAGGCGCACGAATGCGGGCGCAATCTCGTCCAGGCGCATGTTTGCGCTGACAGTGCTGGCCAAGCGGTAGAGACCTTGTTCGCCGTCGACGTCCAGCAACGCGGACGCCGTCGACTCTTTTGACGCGAAGACGCCGCGCAGTGCTAGTGCAGGGCGGTTTGCCTGCGTGCCACCGCTGTCGGTATCTGGTTGGACGACCGCGCCGAACGGGGCGAACGCAATGATGGCAGCGATATCGGGCCGCTTGGCTTCAGAAACCGGCTGTATAGCTGGGCTTTCGGGGGCTTCAATCGCCACGATCCCGGCCATGTGCCGCGCGACAGGGAGGCCTGCCCAAGCCAAAGATGCCCCTGCGGCCAGCAAGATGGCTGTGTTTGCAAGCCACACCCAACGCATTACCGGACCTCCCGGTCTGACAGATCGAGGAATGCCGTTAGTTGCGCCAGTGGAGCTGTCGGATCTAGGGCTCGGGCCACTGAGATTTCGGCCCGGGTCAAGTCTGAGTCCGCTGTCGCGCCAAGATCGGCATGCACGGACCATTGCTGGCCGCCCATCCGTACGAGTTCCGACCTGTCCTGTGCGCCGTGCGCGAGTTCCACCAGTCGATTCTCGGCGACCCAACGCGCGGTCAGACGGTCTGACACCTCCGTGACACTGCCGACATGGCGCTCAGCTGCGGATAGGATTGCCGTGGCCGATACAGACAGCATGGCCATTGCAACCAGCGTCTCCAGCAAACTGAAGCCTTGTTCACCGCTTTGCCTCATTGGTTTCATGCTCTCCCTCGATCACGCGAACGGTCGCGCCGTCGAACCGTACCGACACTCCCAAAGCGCCCTTGCCGAACCGGGCAAAAAAGGTTGTGCCGTTGACTGGGATCAGCGCCACGGAAACGGCGTAGACCTCGGGCGGGTCGGCTTGGTCTGAACTACGCACCTGATCGGGGAAGAGTTTCACGGCAGCGAGGTCGGGGTTGGAATGTGGTTGCCATCGACCAGCATTGTCGCGTTCGACAAGCGTCAGGGCGTCATCGCGGTAGCGGACGCCAAAACTAGTATCTGTGGCGAGCACCGTGTCCATGGCCCTTTGCAGGGCTGACACCCATGAGGCGGCTGCCACACCGGCGCGCGCTGATGTCCGATCGCCGGGCAGGGCTAACACCACAGCTCCGGCTAGGATTCCAAAGAGCGCCAACACCACGAGCATCTCGATGATCGTGAACCCCGTGTCGCTCTGGCGCCGCGCCGGCGCTGCGCGGGTCACTTGCGCACCGGGATATCTGCGTTCACGCCCTCGCCGCCTGGCGCTGCATCCGCACCGAGTGAGATGAGCTCGAACTCTGCTGGCGTTGAGCGGTAGATATAGGGCGTCCCCCAGGGATCGGCAGGCACAGCGCCAAGATACCCTCCGTCAGGCCATGAGCGGGGAAGAGGCGGGCTTACCGGGCGCACGGCCAATGCTGCCAGGCCTTGCGCCGTCGTAGGATAGGTGCCGTTGTCCAACCGGTAGAGCTGAAGCGCTCCGGCAATTGAGCGCATATCGGTTTCCGCGACAGAGACGCGGGCTTCGTCAGGACGTCCGATCACGTTCGGAACGATCAGCGCCGCGACCACGGAGATCATCACCAACACGACCATCATTTCGATCAGTGTGACCCCTGCCTCGGGCGCTCTGGTTGGCAGTGTTTGGACTGATTTGTGGGACATGAAACTCTTCCCTCTTGGATTGCGTATTATTGGGTACATAGGCACGAACACAGGTGTCGTAAAGGAAAATAATTATGCTAAAACAATATGTTAGCATGATTGAGAGAGAGTGTGCAGGTGCGCCGGAAACCGCACTTGTGCCAGTTCCTCGGAAGCCAGCGCGCCCTGCGGTGGAGCCGTTGCTTGCCGCACGGTTGGAACGTGCCGCGGAGGCCAGTGGGATGCCACGCCCCCACGTGGTTCCGGGTGCATGCACGCTGCTTGTGCCCTTGCATTTTCCAATGAAAACCGACCGCAAACGCCGCGCCGCCGCACCGTTTGCCATGGAGCCGCACCTAGCCGCCCCGCTCGAGTCCGTCGTTGTCGCGATAGGCCATTGTATGGGGGATGACGTCTGGATCTGTGCGGCCATCGATACCTCGGAGCTTGAAGAAGATCCCGCAGGCAATGGTCCCGTGTTGCCTGACACTCTGGCGGTTCCGCTGCCGGAGCATCGCGACGCGTGGTGTCTTTGGTTTGGCGAGCGCACAGCTCATCTGCGCCTGGCCGATGGCACCGGGCTATCGGTGTCCATAGAGGCTCTCCCGGATCTTTGGCGAAGCCAGGGGCGTCCGGCGATTGAGCTTGCGCACGGTGAACCCCCAGCCGGAGTGGAGATCGCGCGGCATCTCAACTCGCCAAGTGACCCCGATCCCGAGGTTCTGAAACTGGACCTGCGGCGCAGATCCAAATCCAAAATCTCTCGGAACCTGAAGCGCTGGCTCAAGTTCGTGGCAGTCGTCGCATTTGTGACGGCGCTGGCGCACACAGCATTGCTGCACGTGGACGCCCACGCGCTGGCGAAGCTGGCCGAGGAACGGACAGGTCGCATGGAGACGCATCTGGTCGACAAAGGCGTGTCGCTTGATCTTTCCCTGCCAACCCGGTTGCTTACGTCGGAACTGGCTGGCCGTTCGGGCTCCGGTGACACGGTGGATCCATTCATGGCGCTGCTTTCGCAAGTCGGGGACGCGCTCGACGGGACCACCGACACTAGCTTTCGGGAATTGCGGTTCGATGCTGATACCCGGCAGATCACTGTCCTGCTGACTGGGCCTGATCTGGAGGCGCTCCAACGCGCCGAAACCCGCCTGCGTGGCGCTGGGCTGAAGGTTGTCGCAGGAGCCGCCAGGAGGGTCTCCGGCGGTGCAGAGCGGCAACTGGTGATTGGAGCTTCAGAATGACGCGCACGCTGACTTCGCGCGAGAAGCTTTTGGCGACCCTGTCGGGTACTCTTGTCCTCTGCGCTTCACTTTGGACGCTTGTTGTTCAACCGGCATACGAGACCAGGATCCGTAGCCTAGACCAACTCTCCAAGTTGGATGCCGTCGAGCAGATTTTGGTCTCCCAGCCTCCGCGGCAAGTGCAGCGAAAACCCGCAGCCGAAGGCCGTCTCTCACAACGAATCACCGAGATGGCGCGCACAGCTGCGTTGGAGATTCAGCGTCTGGACCCGCAGGGGTCGGCGGTGGGGGTATCACTGGAGGCGGTTCCCTTCCCGGCCCTCATCTCGTGGATCGACGCCTTGAATGCCACCGCAGGCGTCCGCGTGCGCGCGGCCGAGATCGCACGGTCGACGGAACCAGGAACGGTCTCCGCCCGGTTACTGTTCGAGGACGCCAGATGAACCGCTTACCCTATAGTTTTGCACGCGAGAACGGGCTGGCTCTTGCAGGGGAGGACACCTGTTTCCACACGCGCCGCACGCCCTTGCTCGCTCTCGCCGAGGCGCAGCGGAAAGCAGGCCGGGTACTGCGCTTTGACCGGGTCACTGAACGGGTGCTCGGCGAGATGCACGAGGAGATCTACCGCGACAGTGCCAGTGCGGCGGCGGGTGCCGCGGAGCAGGCCCGTGATAGCGAAGCGGGCGTCAATCTCGAAGCACTTGCCGACAGTGCGGCCGGGGTCGACGATTTGCTGGATCAGCGAGACGATGCCCCTATGGTCCGCCTCATAAATGCGCTCTTATTGGAGGCGATTCGTGCAAGGGCATCTGATGTCCACATCGATGCCGAGGAGACGGAGCTGGCGGTTCGGTTCCGCGTTGACGGCGAACTGCGGGACGCGCTGACCTCCAGCCGCACGCTCGCACCACAGCTGATCAGCCGAATCAAGGTCATGGGACGGCTGGATATCGCGGAGAAACGGCTGCCCCAGGACGGGCGCGTATCGCTGCGGGTGGCTGAGTACCATCTAGATGCCCGGATCTCAACGATCCCCACGCAGTACGGTGAACGTGTGGTGATGCGACTGCTGGACCGAGGACAAGCGCGGATAGGCGTCGGTGGACTCGGCATGTCTGCCAACATGCGCTCCTCATTCGAACGGTTGCTGCACCGTCCGGATGGGCTGATCCTTGTGACCGGACCGACGGGCTCCGGCAAGACAACCACGCTCTACGCAGGGCTAGAGGCGCTCAATGCACGCCGGAGCAACATCATGACCATCGAGGATCCCATCGAGTACGCACTGCCTGGGATCGCGCAGATGCAGGTGAACCCGGCAACTGAGTTGAGCTTTGCGCGCGGGCTCCGTGCCCTGCTGCGCCAAGACCCGGACGTGATCATGGTTGGCGAGATTCGCGATGGCGAGACGGCGCGTACGGCGGTCGAAAGCGCCATGACCGGGCACTTGGTCCTCTCGACGTTGCACACCAATTCCGCCATCGGGTCCGTTTCCCGGTTGGTGGACCTGGGTGTGGAGCGTTTCCTGCTTGCGCCTACGTTGCGCGGCCTGATCGCACAACGGTTGGTCCGGCGAGTCTGTAACTCCTGCGCAGACGCGCGTGAGGTTACGCCTGACGAATCCCAATTCCTCTCCGGCATGATCGCGCCGGGAGCGCGCTACCGCGCTGGTCAGGGCTGCGAGAATTGCGGCGGAACGGGCTTCCATGGTCGCATCGCACTTTACGATCTCGTCGAGGTTTCGCCGCTGTTGGAGCGCGCCATCGCCGAGGGGCTCGACGAAGCGGCGCTAACGGGACTTCTGGACCGGTCTGCGCCGGGGCTCCTAGCTGACGGGGCCGCCAAGGTCGCCCAAGGGCTCACCATCCCGCAGGAGGTCGTGCGTGTCGTTTCGGATCAGGTTGGCGAAGAATTGGAATGACCCGGTTCCGCTATAGCGCCACAGATGCAACCGGACGGGTGCGGCGCGGCCTGTTGGATGCCGCCGACGCCCAAGCCGCCCGCGGGGGCATTCGGCAGAAAGGGCTCCTGCCGCTGACGGTCAGTCCGGCACGAGAGTGGTCCCTTGCCGAAATCGCACCTGATCTTCGGCGGAATCGGAAGCTCTCGCAATCGGATCTCTCCATCTTCACCCGGCAGATGGCAACGCTCTTGAACAGCGGCGTGCAAGTGGAGACGGCACTGGCCGCGCTTGGCGCGCAGGCAACACCACGCCTCGCCGCGCTTTGCCAGGGGGTGCGAAATCGCGTGCTGGACGGGTCCAGCTTCAGTGCCGCCCTTCGTGCAGAGGGGCGGGGGTTCGACCGCTATATTCTTACCTCGATCGAGGCAGGGGAGCGTGCGGGCCGCCCTGCCGCCGTTCTGAACCACCTTGCGGACCATGCCGAGGCGCAGCAACGCAATCGTCAGACCGTACTGCTGGCGTTGATCTACCCAGCGATCCTGATCGTGGTGTCGCTGGCGGTGGTGATCGGCCTTCTGGTGTTTCTGCTGCCCGACATTGTCCGTGTATTCGCCGCACGCGGTGCGGAGTTGCCACCTCTGACACGAGTCATGATTGGGTTCAGCGACTTTGTGTCTGGGAACCTCCTGTTGCTGCTGCTCGGAGCGCTGGCTTTTGGCGGCGCAGCTATGCTCGCTTTACGTGACCAGGGACTTCGCAGCAGGGCCCACCGGTGCTTCTGGCGCCTGGCTCTCGCACGGCAGGTTGTGATGGTGCAGTTCACCGGGACCCTGGCGACCCTCACGCAAAGCGGTGTGCCCTTGGTCGAAGCAATGACCTCGGCCACAGCAACGGTCGGCAATGATGCGGCGCGGCAGGTGCTGGGGACCGTCACCCAGGATGTTCGCGATGGACTAGCCTTGTCGCGCGCTCTGGAGCGCCACCGCGGGTTCGATCCGATGATAATCACCATGCTCGCCAGCGGGGAGGCCAGCGGCACGTTGCCGGTCATGCTGGACCGCTATGCTCAGGATCAGGCGCTCTCGCTCCAGGCCCGGGTCAAGACGCTGATTGGGCTTGTGGAACCAATGGTGCTGCTTTCGCTCGGCGGCGTGGTGATGCTGATGGTGCTGGCGATCCTGATGCCCATCGTCAATCTCAACAGTTTGGTCACCTGACCGTGCTTTGGACGAAGACGGGAGGACTGCAGTTGCAGACACCCATTCATCCTACGCGCCGGCGGATGGGCACGAACAGAATGCGCGTCGCCTTGTTGCCAACCCAGTCCCGAAGCGACTCAGTTCTGGGCGAGAGGATGGCTTGGGCAGCTTGGTTGATCGGGGATCTACGCCGCGTGGGTCTCCGGACCGAGATCATAGATGCGGCCCTGATACACGGAAGTCAGTGGATCTTGCCTCAGACCCAATTTGTTTCTTACGTCGAAGCTATTTCACGAGCTCGGGTGATCCATGTACTGCGCGCGGGCGTGGCGGTTATCGAGTCTCCTCAATGGTCAGGACATTTGCAACAAGCCGTGCTGCAGATTGACGGCGGCAGTCGCGTCAAACGCGCAGCATGAGGCGAGGACGTTCATCGGAGGCGGGTGTGACCCTCCTGGAGATGTTGTTGGCGTTAGCCGTATCCTCAATGATCGGTTTGGCCAGTTTTATTCTCCTAGATGGTGTCACGCGGGCCGAGACCGGAGCGGCGGGCAAGCTGGATCTGTTCGCGCGACGCGACCGGATGTTCCGATTGCTCGCGATTGATTTGGCGGGTGCAGTTTCGGCGGACTTGCAAGAAAGCTCTGAACTCGTCCTGAGCACTGGCGCTGGCCAGATAACGTGGAGCGTCACAGATCAGGGTGTCGAACGCAAGGTCCGGCGGGCAGGGGGCGCTGATCTCCGCCAGAGATTGTCATCAGAGCCAGCCGAGTTCGGTTCTCGAGGTGCTGGCCTGGTGTCACTGCGTCTTCCCGTTGCCGACCTTTGGCGGGTGGTCGCGCTCCCGGAAGGACGTCCGGAATGAGACGGCGGAAGGATGACGGGATCAGCCTTCTCAACGTGCTGGTGGTTGTCGCGGCCGGAGCGGGGTTGGTCCACGTGATGCTGGATGAACAAGACGCCGCCCTCACCCGCACTGTTCGGTCACGGGATGCCGTGCAGGCCATGGCTCTTGCGGAGAGCGGGGTTACATCTGTTGTCGTAGCGTTGAGGCGCGACTTTCGGGACAGCCCTCAAACTGATCATCTGGCAGAGGCCTGGGCGAAGGCCGCTCAGAAGGAGATTCAACTGGACTTCGGTAGTTTCAAAGTGATGGTCACGGACGCGCGAGGGAAGCTGAATGTCAACGAGTTGAAAGCCGTCAACCTCTCGGCTCAGCGTGCGTTTGCGGCGCTGCTGATCGCGCTTGATTTGCCGGAGGCGCTGCTCTCTCGAATTATGCAGATCGTCTCACGGCATGGCCCGTTTTCGTCTCTGAAGGCTATAGAGGCGCACGGTCTTTCGGCTGAGGACCTCGATCGGCTCACGCCCCACCTCGTCGCATTACCGGACGGTGGGGGTGTGAACCTCAACGCTGCAACGGAACCGGTGATGGCTGCGATCTTCGAGAACGCCACCGTCGCTCGAGCCCTTGTGGCCCGGCGCGCGCCCAAGGGCTATCTGGAGCAAAGCGATCTGGCGCCGCTGGGCGTCACGCTGCCGCCGTTAGGGGTCTTCACCTCGAACGCTTTCGATGTGGTTGTTCGGACAGAGGTTGGGACTGCGCGAGCGGTACAAACCCGGCGCCTCCTGCGGGACGGTCAGACCGGCCGCGTCCGCACGATCCCGATCATCGATTAAAAATCGCCGCGGGAAAGGCCCGCGGCGACAATCCTCTCGTTTCTAGCCTCCTTAGAGGACGGTGGGCTCGGCGGTCGGATCGACTGATAGCCCCGCATTCGTGACATCGACCGGGTCATCGTTCGGCCCCTGGTCGAAGGCGTTTTGGAAGACCGCGCCGAACGGTGCGCCTCCACCGCCGCCGCCATTGCCACCCCCGCCTCCGCACGCTGCGACGAGTGTCAGCAGGGCGAAAGCGCCTGCCAGTCCGAGTTGCTTCGTCGTCATGGATCGTCTCCTTTCAATGCCGGATCAGTTGGGTGACCCCGGGATCGGCGAGTTCAGGTAGGGGAACTCGTTTTGAAGTTCGGTGGCCGAGATCGGCGCCCCATCCGTCAGCGCCACGGTGCCGACGGGGGCTTGCTCGGGCGCACAGAGGCCGAGGTTCACGAGGTCCGTCTCGGTGTCCTCGACGGCACCGTCCACGCCGAGCTCTGCCCCTAGCGGTACCGGATGGCAGAGCGCGCCCATGGCCACCCGCAACACGATGTCGACCACATCATCCCCGGGACGGCGTCCATTCGGGAAGCCTGCCAGATCCTCGGCCACCACGCCGAACGTGCTCTGGTCTGCCTGAGCCGTTACCGGGATGGCAGTGTTGAGCCGAGTCATCTCGGACGCCGAGACGTTGGCCGGCTGGTTCAGCCCGGGGAAACCAGTCAGGAAAGCGGCGACCAGATCGTTCCGAGGGAAGTTGGTGGGTGCCATATTGTCCGTCAGTCCCAGTGCCGGGCCGAACAGGATCTCCACCAGTCGGGGGAACGTCGGGTTGGTCACATAAGTGGCAAAGCTTGCATCGTCCAGCGGCTCGGAGTTGTTGAAACGATCCTTGTCCGGCAGCCCGATGACCAGCTCGTTGACGAGCGGCATGGAGAGCCTTGATTGTTGGACCAGCGCGCCACCGACGCGGGAGGTGTCCTCGTAGCCGGGCTCCGGATTCTCCAATTCGGCCTGCGGTAGCGACGAAGTCGTCCAGCCGCCAATCACGGGCTCTTCGCCTTCGGTGATGCATTCGATTGGCAGTTCCAGCGCGAATGTGGTCACGTTGGCTTCACCCACGACGTCGTCATTGGCGCGATCCTGAGTGATGCCGCCTGCGAAACCACCACCATCGCCTGCACCAGGTGCACTGTCGCCTTCGATCGGGATGAAGTTGATCAGGTCGAACACCTCGCCCAGATTCACCGCGAAAGCTTCCGCACGTTGGCCAACAAAGACCCGGCCTTGTTGCGCACAGCCCGGCAAGTCGAAGTCCGAGATGAACTGATTGGCGTAGACGTCATAGTCCGGCAACGTCTTCTGCCCGACATTGTCGATGGGCTTCGTGAAGGTCGTACCTCCAGCGGGCAAAAGCTCCGTCCGTGTACCGCTGCGCCGGTCACCCTCGATGAGCGTGACGGAGTAGGTCTCTAGCTCGTTCTGCAGGGTCTGGTCGTTGGACAATATGGGCCCGGCATAACGCAGCGGAATGGCCACATTCTCACCGCCGATGTTCAGACCGATTCCGGCCCCGTCATTGGCCAGCGCGTTCGTGAAATCGAACTGGAAGGTGAGGTCTTCGATGGCATCGCCGTCGTTGTCGA
>JBCDID010000025.1:0-16016 GCA_038749355.1 Pseudomonadota bacterium
ATCGAGCTTCCATGGCGGGTTCGGTTGCCCGCGAAAACGCGCCAGCCAGATCACGTCTGCGACGAACAGGTGGTTCAAAGTGCCATGAAGGGAGCCAAAGAAGGCGCCCAGGTCTCGTCGGTAGTCATCTTCACTCAACGCAAATGCCGCGTCATAGAGGCGCCCGTTCGCCCATGCATTATAGCCAGCAAGCATCTCGAAATGCGCTTTCATGCAATGAACCCCTGTGCTATGGCCCCGCGCGAACGCAGGGGGGTAATCCCCCAAAACCCCTGTAATGCAAGATGACGACGTAGAAGGAGCCTCTCCATGGCCGTGTCCCGCACGCTCTCGATTATCAAGCCGGATGCCACCAAGCGCAACCTCACCGGGCAGATTAACGCCAAATTTGAAGCAGCAGGACTGCGGATTGTTGCCCAGAAGCGCATCCACCTGTCGAAAGCGCAAGCGGGCAAGTTCTACGAAGTGCACGCCGAACGCCCATTCTATGATGAGCTGTGCGAGTTCATGGCCTCCGAACCGGTGGTCGTGCAGGTCCTCGAAGGCAACGACGCAGTGACCGCGAACCGCACCGTGATGGGCGCCACCAACCCCGCAGACGCGGACGCAGGCACCATCCGCAAGGAGTTCGCCCTTTCGATTGGCGAGAACTCGGTGCATGGCTCGGACTCGGACGAGAATGCGGCCATCGAAATCGCCTTCTTCTTCTCCGGTCTGGAACTGGTGGGCTAAGCCGCGACAAGGGTGGGTTCAAACCCACCCTACTCCCGGTTTGGGCGGTCCTGCCCGATCTGAAACATTTTCCCGAGCCGACCGCGCGCTGGACGCGCAACGACCAGAGTTTGAACGGTCATTTTCCGTAAACTCGATACATACTCACCCTGATCCCCTAATCGGATATCGGGCTATGAAATCCCAGGATATCTGCCATATCCGGGTGTACATGCCCTAACGCCAGGTGAACGGACAACCAGTCGGGCGGTACTTGTCCGCGCCCGGATCGGCGCTGGCGGTCACGGTCCCGGGTGGGGTAGCCGCTGCCGCAGGCGCTCGAACTTCGCGGCCAGTTTTGGAGCTCCCTGGGCATCCTTCACCACCGCAAGACCTGCATAGATCGGGCCAAGATCCGAGTGCTTTGACCCAAGCGTCTTGCGGGCGAGCGGGAGCGCCCGTTCGAGAACCTCGCCCGCTTCATCGATCTTGCGCCGCGCGATCAGGACCTGGCCTAGCGCCGAGAGATGCCGGGCGTGTGCGGCATCCTTTTCCCGGCCAGTGATGCGGTCGATCCGCAGCGCCGCCCGCGCACTCACCTCCGCGCCGGCAAGATCCCCGCACGCAACCTGAACCAGCGACAGGCTGGCATGCGCATCCGCCGTTTCCTCGGTCTGGTGCCCGGTCTCCCGGCGAGATCGTTCCACCTGATTCTCGGCAAAGCGGAGCGCCATCTCGAGGTCCCCTGCTTCCAGAAAGGCCTCCGCCGCCTTCTGCGTATTGCCGAAGAGCGGCCAGAGCTTGACGGACTCGTGGTAGTGCGCCGCCGCCTCGGCCGCACGTCCGGACCGCATGGCGTCATCCCCAAGATGCTCGGCAATGGCCGCCTGTTGAGAACGGCCATAGCTGGAGAAGTCACCGGTGGACCGGGCGAGATGGCCAAGCTTGGGCGGGGCGGCACGATCTGCGGACGTCCCGTCCGAATGGACAAGCCGCAGTCCAGCCTCGGGGGTTTGTGGAGATGGGGCATCCTGCGGGTCGCAGCGATCCGCCTCGGATCGACGCAAACTCTTAAACCAATGCCGAAGCCACACCATAATGCCGCCCTCATTCCAATGCACATGACCGTATTGAGGGGTTTGAGGCGTGTAAACCCTCGCGCTTGAATGCCGGGGCAACGCCGTCCATGATCGGGCCAAAGAGGGGCAGATGGCAGCGACGGATCAGGCAATGACGCCCGGAGGCGGCGGGAATTGGGTGCTCGGGTTCTGGACGCCGCGGCGGCTGATCTTTCCCATCCTTGTGATCCTCGCGACCTTCATGATCTTCACCGGGCGCGCGCCCGGGCTGGCGGATGCGGACTACTACTGGCATCTGGCGACCGGAGAGCTGATCTGGACGGCGCAGGCCCTGCCCGAAGGTGATCCGTTCTCTTGGACTTTCGAGGGGCGGCCCTGGGTGCTGCACGAATGGGCGTTCCAGGTGCTGCTTTATCTGTGGGAGGATCTGACAGGACCGCTGGGCGTGGTCGCGGGCACCGCAGTTCTGACGGCTCTGGCGGCCTATATCGCGTTCAGCACCGCGGACCGGATGATCCGCCGTCCGATGTTGAGCTTCGGGCTGTTGCTGGTCTTCAGCGCCGGGATTGCCGCGGCTGCGGCTCCCAGACCGCATCTCTTCTCGCTGATTTTCTTTGCCATCACGCTCGCGCTGTTCTTCGAGGCCAAGTACGGGGTCCGGCGCTGGCCGTTGATATTCGTGCCCGTGATGATGGTGGGCTGGGTGAACCTACACGGGGCCTACGCCATCGGGATCGCGACCATTTTTGCCTTCGCGGTGCTCGAATGGGTGAACCTCGCGCTGCGCTACAAGGACAAGCGTCAGTTCCAGTTTTGCCTTTGGTTGACAGTGCTGGCACCCGCGACGCTCGCGGCGGCACTGGTGAACCCCGACGGCATCAAACACCTGGAGTATCCGTTCTACACCCTTGGTCTGGACCTGTTCGGGAAGATCCTCGAATGGGGATCGATCATGGACAGCCCATGGCGCGGGCCCTGGCATGCACTGGCCGGGGTGGTCTTCCTCGTGATCGTGCTGAGACGCGGCTGGCCCATGGATGCGACCGAGGTGCTGTTCCCCGCCGCCCTATTCATCGCAGGATTGATCCAGGCGCGCCATGCCTATTTCGCCACGCTCGCCATGATGGTCTTCGTGGCACCTGCGCTCTGGAACAGGGATGTCGTCTCGCCCGTGGTGGGCGGCACCGCCGGCAAGCTGGTCTGCTGGGTCGTGGCGCTGGCGGCCCTTGCGGTGCCCTTAGGGCTGGCACGGTCGCAATACTTCAAGGCGATCGAGAGCGTGATGCCCTCCGACGTGGCCACCTATCTCGCACAGGCCGCGCCACCGGGGCGGATGTTCAACGATCTCAACATCGGAGGCTACCTGATCGCCAATCTGCCGGAGGAGCAGAAGGTGTTCATTGACGGTCGCGTGGATCTTTACGGTGACCTGTTCTTCCGCGCCTATCACGACACGATCAATGGCGCCGTCCCGCTGTCTCGCCATTTCGACGGATGGGAGATCGGTCATGTGGTGGTCGCGCACGGCCACGCGCTGAAGCAGCTGCTGCTCCAACGCGGAGACTATGAGCTTGTCTTTGACGGGCGGAGCCACGCGGTGCTGGTGCGCAGATAGCGGTGTCGTGGACGTCACACTTTCTCGGGCTGATCAAGGCGCGGCTTGGTCTTGTGCGCCCGACCGAGGTCCCGCCAAGCCCGGCGGAGCAACGAACAGCCCTGGCAGCGTTGGATGCATCGCTCCGGCCTGCGGTTTTCGGGACCTGGGGGGCACCAGGCCGGACAAGGAGGACAGAGCGCGCAGCTGGTGGGGCGGGAACTTTCTGGGCGCCCCCGGCGAGACGGTCCCACATTGCACCAAGTCGGGGCGGGAGATGCACCCGATCCTGCAGATCCGAACGGATGAGCTGGCGGGGCTTGATAGACCGCTTGAAGGTGCCGCGCTGGTAACTTTATGGCTTGATCTGGACTCCGAGACCTTCTGGGGCGCGCGCGACGGGGAAGCGTTCACCATGCGGACCTACGACTCGCTGGACGGGTTGGTGCCGATTGGTCCGGGGTATCGGGAAAGCGATGCGCTGCCCACCTTCCCAGTGATCTGGGAGGCCGCCATTCCGGGACAACCGGCGTGGGAGGACATGTCATACCGCGTGCCAAGGAGGGTGGCATGGGCCCGGGAAGACGATTGGTTCTTCGGCAGCAAGACAGCGCTTGCGTGTTACGGGATCCGCGAAACCCATCCCGTGCAGATCGGCGGTTGGCCGCAGTGGATACAGGGCGCACACTGGCCGAAGGGCGGACTGTTCTTGTTCCAGATCGACTCCACCCAGAAAGGCCGGATGGGCTTTGGCGACTCGGGGTCTATCTACCTGTTTCGGAGCTCAGAGGGCTTCGAGATCCGGGGGGATTGCTACTGAGCCCGCTGGTCTGGCGACCTGTAGCTCAGAGAACCTGCAAGTCTCCCGCCTCGACCATATTGCCGCCCGCTCCCTTGGCTGCCTTCATCCGCGCGCGCGCGCGGAACATCAGACCTTCCGCATCATCACCCTCGCGCAGGGCGCTGAGCCCGATGGAGGCCGTGATCCCTGTGACCTCGGTATTGGTCTCGCGGAGCGTGAAGACCTTCGCGGCAATCTCGCTGCACAAGGCATTGGCGGAGGTGTAAGCCTCCCGCGTACTGCATCCCTGCATCAGGATCGCGAAGGTCGCGCCTCCGACCCGGGCGACCATGTCATTGCCAGTCGCGAACCGGCCGATCATACGCCCGAGCGCCCTGATGGTGGCATCACCGCTCATTCGCCCATGCGCCTCGTTCACCTGGTCAAAACTGTCGATCCCGATCACGCAGACCAGCAACTGCAAGCCGTTCTTCAATGCGGCATCGGTTGAGGAGATCAGTTGGACGTTGAAGCCGCTGATCCCGCTGAGCCCCGTCAGCAGATCCTTGGACGCCTCACGGCGGGAACTGGCGAGCTCCGTCGTGATCTGCCCGACCTCATTGCTGGCCTCAAGCAGCTCGGAGCGCATGGAGGCAGTGGCGGAACGCACTGAGCCGGTTTCGGTGATCAGCGTATCGACAAGTTGGGAAAGCTGCTCCGGCGACCGGTTCTCACTGATCTGGCCACTGGCCTCCGCGAGCGTTCGCTCATAGGCCTCACCGATCTGCGCGTGGCTGACGAGCCCTTCGGCAGCATCGCCCAACTGGGCCTCGATCCGATGTGAGGCGAGCTGCTGGCGTTCCCAGTCACCTTCATTGGTGCGGAAGCTCTCGTGATGGATCCGGTCGAGATCGAAGGAAGTGAGGATCTGTTCCATCCCCGCGGCCTTGTCGACCTGCGCCCGGACCTCGGCATCACCACTGGCGTAGCCATAGAAGACTTCATAAGCCTTGGGACTGGGCAAGCAGCCATACTGGGCAATCAGTTCAAGCGCCTTCTGGGCGTTGTTCCACGGCTTATTGGGTCCCGGCGATGCCTCCGGTTCGGCGACCTGAACATTCATGATGCGCCCGGCTCCCTTCAATCTCCGAGAAAATCGGTGATTTTCTATAGGAGTGAGTCTCTTGCCGCCTGCTTAACAGGGACAGGATTTCCCGCCCGAACCAGATGCCGGGGCCGTTTGCGCGGAGGGCCCACTACGCTATGCAGGCGCCATGATCCACGTGACCGACCAGATCCAGATCGCCGAATGGGAGCTGACCGAGAGCTTCGCGCGGGCTTCCGGTCCGGGCGGGCAGAACGTCAACAAGGTCGAGACGGCGGTGGTCCTGCGTTTCGAGGCGGCCCGCTCGCCACATCTGGCCCCCGAGGTGAAGGCCCGTCTCAGGCGCCTGGCCGGTCGCCGCTGGACCCAGGACGGCGCCGTAGTGATCCAGGCCGACAAGCACCGCAGTCAGAGCCGCAACCGCGAGGATGCGCTGACGAGGTTGGTGGAGCTCATCCGCCTGGCGGCAGAGCGCCCCAAGAGACGGATTGCCACACGCCCGACTCTGGGGTCCAAGAGACGCCGGATGGACGCCAAAACGCGCCGGGGGCAGGTCAAGGCGCTGCGGGGAAAGCCCGAAGGCGAGGACTAAAATCCGTTGTTTTCCAGCGGATTAACGCTCTGTTAACCGCGCGGGCGTCCAATACTAAAAATCGCCGCAAATTCGGGCAATCGTAGCAGGTAGTGTCAATCGGGGTTTTCACAACCCGAAAGACAGGATACGATGATGATGATTGGGGAAATTGCGTTAGCCCAGGTCGACTTGTTCGGCCCAGGTTATAGGAGGGGCCAGAAGTGAATTGGGGTCTGGTGTCCGGGGCCGTTCTGGCGGTTCTGGCGTTCGCGGCGCAAGTGCACTCGGCGCAAGCGCAAGTCGCGAACAAAGTGATGGGTGCGATTAGCTGCACAGCGTCGGGATGCCACGAGCTTGGCGTCAACGAAGCAGACCCTGAATCCAACGTCGAACGCAACGAATTCCAGGTCTGGTCGCAGACCGATGGCCACGCGCAATCCTACCTCGCACTGGCCACTACGCAGGCCCGCAAGATCGCCGCCAACTTGCGCGAAGGCGACCCGCAGACCTCCCCCTATTGCCTTTCCTGCCACGCGGTTGCCGTCCCCGCGCACCTGCAGGGCGAGAACTTCAACATCGAAGAAGGCGTCACCTGCGAAGCCTGCCATGGCGCGGCCGGTGAATGGATCGAGACGCATTCCGACCTCAACGTCCCGATCGAGACGATCCGCAAGCAGGGCCTCTTTCCGACCGAGAACCCTGTCGCGCGCGCCGGCATGTGCCTCGACTGCCATATCGGTAATGAAAACGTCTTCGCCGGGCATCGCCTGCTGGCAGCGGGCCATCCGCGCACGGGCTTTGAACTGGCGTCCGACACCCGGCTGAGCTCGCATTTCGTGGTCGATGAGGACTATGTCGAACGCAAGGCGCCCCGCCCCGAATCGGTGCAATGGGCGCTCGGTCAGGCCGTCGCGGTCGAACGGCGCATGGATCTGCTTGCAAGCCCCAAGACCGGCACCATCGGGTTCTTCCCGCAACTGGCGTTCTTCGAATGCCACTCCTGCCACAAACCGATGAGCGTCAAGCGCAAGAAGAACGTGCGCCGGAGCGGCACGCCAGAGCTGCACGACGCGAACATCAAGCTGCTGAGCCTGGCGCTCAGCCGTTCAGAACCCGCCACCTCCGACCGGATCGAACGCGGGCGCCGCGCGCTGCAAACAGCAACTGGGCGCAATCGCCAGGCTCTGGCCAGCGCTGCTGTGGCCATGCGCCAGAATGCGCGCGATGCGATCCTCGCCATGTCACGAGAAGAGTTTGAAGTCGGCGAACTGGAACAGCTGCTGCGCACCTTCGTGCGCGCGGGCGCCGGGGGCAACTACCTCGACTTCGCATCGGCGGAGCAACTGATGAAATCCATCGACTGGACCATCTTCGCCATGCGCGAGCAGGGCGCCGTCGACGAACAGACATTCCGTGACCTCTACGCGCTCCAGACCCCGGTCTTCCAGAGCGTGGAGAGTGACGATCGATACAGCGCAGGTGCGTTCAATCGTGCCATGCAAGCATTTGGAAGGGCGTTGCCACAACCGACCAACTAGGCGCTCGGGGGGGCGCTGACAGGACGAGCATAAAGCAAGGTTCAGAGGGGGCCGAGCGAAAGTGACGAAGTACAAAGTAGCGATTGTTGGATCAGGCCCTGCGGGTATTTCAGCGGCCACACGAGCAGCTTCAATGGGGTTGGACCACATCCTATTGGAACGCAGCGATGCTCTGTCCAATACCATCTCCAAGTATCAGAAGGGCAAGTACATCATGGCGACGCCCGACGCGTTGCCATTGCGCGCGGAGGTGCATTTCGAACCCGACACGCGCGAACAGCTGCTCGAGAACTGGACCAATCGAGTCAACGAGCTGGGCGTCAACGTCCGCTACAACTGCGAAGTCACCGGCATCGAAGGCGAGAAGGGCAACTTCACGATTCAAACGAATGGTGAGGAGGTTCAGGCCGAAACGGTCGTCGTGGCCATCGGCCTTCAAGGCAATATCCGCAAGATGGGCGTGCCGGGCGAGGATGACGGGCTCGTCACCTACCAGCTCGATGACCCGAAGGACTACTGGGACAAGGACATCGTCGTAGTCGGCGCGGGTGACGCGGCCATCGAGAACGCTGTCGCACTGGCCCAGAACGAGAACCGGGTGACCATCGTCAACCGGAAACGCGACTTTGCGCGTGTGAAGGCGGGGAACCGCTCGCTGATCATGACGTCCATCAAGGACGAGCTGCTGGCATGCGCCTACAACGCCAACCCGGCTCGGGTCGAGAAGGGCGCCATCGTTCTGGACACGCCCGAGGGCGAGCAGATCGTGCGCGCCGACAAGGTCATCGTGCGGATCGGCGCCATCGCGCCGCGCAAGTTCATCGAAACCATTGGCGGGGTGTTCGACGAGGGCGCGGACTTCCCCCGCGTGACCGAATCCTACGAATCCGACCGCGAGGGTATCTATTACGTAGGCGCGCTGGCGGGCTATCCGCTGATCAAGCACTGCATCAATCAGGGCTACGAGGTCGTGCAGACCATCGCCGGACAACCGGTCGAGGGCGCGGACATCCCGATGCTGCAGGAGAAGTTCGGCTCCTTCGCAACCGGCCGCCCCATGCAGGAAGTGCTGGAAGAAGTTCGCAGCGCCGTCGGCCTGTTCAACGGCCTAACGGTCCTTCAGCTTCGCGAATTCCTGCTGGAGGCAGATGTCCACACGCTCTCCGCCGGGCATCAGGTCATCCAGAAGGGCGACGCGGGCGACAGCCTCTTCACCATCGTGCGCGGCGATGTCGACATCGCGGTCACCAAGGATATCCGGTTCAAGGTGCCGCAATCCGAATTCTTCGGGGAGATGGGCCTCGTGATGGGGCGCCGCCGGACCGCCGACACGTTCGCAGGTTCGGGCGGATGCACCGTCATCGAGATCCCGCGCAACGCCGCGCTCAAGCTGATCGCGTCCTCCGCCGCCGCGCGCAAGACCATGAACGACACGATCCTGCTTCGGAAGATGCAGACCTTCCTGTCGCCGGATCTCAGCAAGGAAGACCTCGCCGAGGTCATGGACACCTACGAGAACGTCCGCTTCCACAGGGGCGAGGCGCTGATGGAGGAAGGGGCCGAAGCTGACGCGGCCTACATCATCCAGTCAGGCTCGACCGCGGTGTTGAAGGACATCTCCGGCCAGGACGTGGTGATCAACTATCTTCCTGCGGGAAGCCTGGTGGGTGAGACCGCGCTTCTGAACAACGCGCCCCGAAACGCGACCGTGCGTGCGGCCATCGGGGTCGAGGCGATCAAGATCAACAAGGCCGTGTTCACGCAACTTCTGGAGCGTAACCCCAAGGTTCAGGCGCTGGTGCAGAAGATGGCCGCCGACCGGGCTGCCGGTGCGGGCGCGCGGGGGACGGGGACGGATCGGAAGACGCGGATTGTCGACTTCCTCATGCAGAACGGGATCGGTGAGGCGACGAACGCCATCGCCATCGACAACAAGCTCTGCGTGCGCTGCGACTATTGCGAGAAAGCCTGTGCCGAGACCCATGACGGCATCCCGCGGATGAACCGGGCAGCGGGGCCAACCTATGCGCCCAAGGGCAGCAGCGCACGGATCCACATCCCGATCTCGTGCCGCCATTGCGAGCATCCGCACTGCATGGCCGACTGCCCGCCCAACGCGCTCTATCGCAGTCCCGGCGGCGCGGTCATGGTCAACGACACCTGCATCGGCTGCGGCAACTGCGTGCGCAACTGCCCCTATGACGCGATCCATCTGAGCGCCCGGCCAAAGAAACGCGGCTTCCTTCTGACATGGCTGCTGTTCGGCTTTGGCGACAGCCCAGGCCAACGCAAACCAGCCAAAAAATCCAAAGAAAACAAAGAAATGGCCCGCAAGTGCGACCTTTGCGAGGACGTCCGGGGCGGTCCCGCCTGCGTCCGCGCCTGTCCCACCGGAGCCATCGTGCGGATCGGTCCGGAAGGCCTGATGCAGAAGATTAGGGAGGCGGTGTAATGTACGTACAAACCGGTTTTCTTGAGAGCCGCTTCTGGTTTTGGGCAGGGATACTGCTGTCCGTTGCCGCACTGGCCGCCTTCATCTTCTACGACCCGCCGGGTGGCCGTGACGGCTCGACCATCGTCGGCTACGGGCTGGGCGGGCTCTCGGCCCTGATCGTCGTCTATCTGGCCTGGCTCGGGGTGCGCAAACGCCGGTTCTCGTCCTCGACCGGTCGCCGCCGCAACGTTGTATCGGCGCATGTCTATCTGGGTCTGGCCCTCCTGGTCACGGCCACGCTGCACACAGGCTTCGAGTTCGAATGGTCAGTGCACACGCTGGGCTACGTGCTGCTGTTGATCGTGGTTCTCTCGGGCATCTGGGGCATCACTGTCTATTCCGGCCTGCCGGAGAAGATGTCGCGCAACCTCTCGGACATGATCGTCGAGAAGAAGCGGTTCGATATGTCCGAACTGGAGCAGCTTGAGGTCGACCTGGAAGAGGTTGACGGGCGGCTGGAGCGGATCCTGCAATTCCTGCCGGACGATTTCCGCCCTGCGATCCGCCTTTCGCTGGACAAGACCAAGATCGGCGGCGGGCTCTTCTCGATCCTGTCGGGCTCTTCCAAACGCTGCGCCACGGCCAAGGCCGAGACACAAGTTCGCGGGCTGATCGACAGCGGGTCCTACGACGAGGATGTGCGCAAGCGCCTGACCGACCTCGTCGCCGACCTTGCCCGCAAACGCGAAGTCGCCGCGTGCCTCCGCCGTGACGCCCGTTACCGGGCGATGCTGAAGATCTGGCTCTGGTTCCACGTGCCCCTGACAGCCGCGCTCGTCGTGACCCTGATCGCGCACGTCACGCTCGTCTTCTTCTACTGGTGACCCGATGAAACTGCTGCTTGTCACACTCAGGAAGCGCGCCGGATCGGACGATGTCTCCCGGCGTGAGACGATTCTGGACGGTGCGGAGTTCAAGGTCGGCCGGGCCGTGTCGTCCGAGATCAACCTCTCGGATATCGATATCGACTACCACCACGCGACTGTTCGGATCGATGGCGGTCAGGTCCGCATGTCGGCGGAGTCCGAAGGCGGAATTTCCGCGCAGTCGGGCCGGGTAAACGAGGCTAACCTCTCCGCTGGCGGCTCGGTCGCCATCGGGCGTTACACCTTCACGGCGGAGCCGGGGCGCGATGGCGCCGATGCGGTGATGGTGCTGGAGGAGGCCCCTGCCGCGCCGGTCGCAAGCGGCGCCAAGCGCAAGGGCAAGCGGGATCTGGAGCAGGTTCTGCCCTCTCGCCGTCTGCTCGGCTGGGTCTTCTCGCTGGCGGTTATCGGTATCTTCGTCGTCTGGCCCATGACCGACGTCCTGCAACGCCCCGGCATGCCCGGCGGTCCCGCGGTAAACACGAGCGAGATCAAGCTGGTCGATGGAATGGCACGCAAGGACCTGCCCAAGCCGTCGCCCATGGAGATCGCCTGGTCCTCCGGGCCGCTCTCGGACGTGCACAAGCTGATCGAGAACGATTGCGCGGCCTGCCATGTGAGCCCGTTCGAAATGACAGCGGACAATGCCTGCCTCTCATGCCACGCGAACACGCAGAACCACGCGGACGTGCAGACGCACCCTGCGGTCAGCCTCGACAACACGCGCTGCGGATCGTGCCACAAGGAGCACAACGGGGGCGCGAGCCCGGTTGAGACTGCGATTACCGAGTGCACGAACTGTCACCAGGACATCAAGACCGTCTCGGCCAAGAGCGAGCTTGAGAACATCACCAGCTTCGAGACCCAGCACCCGATCTTCCAGTTGGCTGTGATCACCGGTGTCGAGCAGGATGAGAGTGGCGAGCCGATGGCGAGCGTCAGCCGCACCCGGTTCAACCCCGATCAGCCTCCTGTCGAGAAGTCAGGCCTGAAGTTCCCGCATTCCAAGCACCTGGTCGAGGGTGGCATGAAGTCCCCGAACGGGCGCGTGCAACTGCAATGCGCGAGCTGCCACCAATTGGAAGCAGGCGGCGCGCTCATGCGGCCCATCGACATGGAGCGTGATTGCGGCGGCTGCCACCGGATGGAGTTCGATGCCGCCGGTCTGAAGCGGCCCCTTCCACATGCCGAAGAGGACGAGATCGCCCGCGTGATCGAGACCTACTTCCTCGCGGCTGCCATGGAAGGCGGCGTAACCTCTGCGGCGGCCCCGCCCGCCGTGAAGCGCAAGCGCAAGAAGCGGATCACGCTCGAGGAGTTGGAACAGCAGCAGCAGCAGACCCAACAGGCGGTCGCGCAGCTTTCCGACAGTGATCGTGGGCTGACCATCGAATGGGCCCGCAAGGAGACGCTGGTCCAGATGGACGCGCTCTTTGGCGTGCGGCTCTGCGGCACGTGCCACGAGGCGCAGAAGTTCCCGGACGAAAAGGGCGAGGAGCGCTGGAAGGTGCTGCCTGCCGTGCTGCAACGCCACTGGATGCCGAAGGCGCGGTTCGATCACACGCCGCACCTGTCCATGGATTGCACGGGCTGCCACAACGCGCCCGAGTCCGCCAAGTCCGAGGACGTGCTGATGCCCGCCATGGACGTCTGCCGGGACTGCCACGTGGATGCACAGCAGACCGCGGGCGCGGACTGCGTGTCCTGCCACGAATACCACGTCCCGGGACGCGAGCCGATGTCGCCCGCCCATGCCGAGCTTTACCAGGCCCGCGCCGACGCCCGTCAGCGCGCGCCCAAGACCGTGGCCCAGAAATGACGGAGTGCGCATGATCCGCCTGAGCCTACTTGCTGCATCGCTTCTGGTCCTAACTTTGTCGGGTCCAGTCGAGGCCCATGACGTCAAGGCGTTGGGCGCGACGACCTGTAGCCAGTCCACATGCCATTCGGCGGAGAAACCCTGGCCGAACTCCTCGGTGACCCAGCAGGAATACGTGGTCTGGAAGGCTCAGGATCCGCATGCGAAGTCGTTCAAGACGCTGCAGACCAAGAAGGCGCGGTCGATTGCCGGAAATCTTGGGCTGGGCTCGCCGACCTCGGCCAAGCTCTGCCTCGACTGCCATACGCTGAACATCGCGCCGGACCATCGGGAAGACACGTTCAATCAGGCCGAGGGCGTGACCTGCGAGTCCTGTCACGGGCCAGCGTCCGGCTGGCTGGGCGTTCACCAGACGGGCCTCTACTTCTACCAGCGCAATCTCGAAGAGGGGATGTACCCCACCACCGATCCGACCGCGCGCGCCGAGCTTTGCCTGAGCTGCCACATGGGCACCTCCGAGAAGTTCGTCGATCACAAGATGTTTGTCGCAGGCCACCCGCGTCTGCCGTTCGAGCTTGGCTTCTATACCTGGTTCGCCGAGGCGACCCCGGGGCGGCCGTCGGGCTACTCGCACTTCTCGGTCGATGACGACTACCTGCAGCGCAAGCCCTGGCCCTTCGGGGTGCGCGTCTGGTCCATCGGCCAGGCCGTGCAGATGAAGAAGTTCATGGAGCTGATGACCGATCCGAAGACCGGGCAGGAAGGTCTGTTCCCGGAGTTCGCGTTCTTTGAATGTCACTCCTGCCATAACTCGTCAGTCGTGGGCGCGGGCGCGGGCAGCCAGACCGGTGTGCCGCGGATCAACGATTCGAACGCGTTCTTCGTGCAGTTGGCGGCGTCCATGGTGGACCGAGGGCTGGCGGGGCAGCTTCGGTCGGACATCGCGCGGGTGCGCGCGGCGGCGGGGGGCGACTGGCCGGGCATGCGTTCGGCGGCCAATGGCCTGAAGACACGGCTGAACCTGCTGGTGAAGAAGCTCCAGCGCAAGAAGTTCTCCGACGCGGACACGCGCTATGCGCTGAACCAGATCTCGGCGGCAGCCCAGCGCGGCGTCTTCAAAGGCTACTACGACAGCGAGCAGGCCGTTCTGGCCGTGGGTTCGCTGGTCGATGAGCTCGACAAGCTCGAGGTGCTCAGCCCGCAGCGCGCGGAGGCCGCCCAGGCGGCTGTCCGCAAGGGGATCAACGCGTTCACGACAGTGGACACTTTCCGGTCCGGTCAGGTGCGTTCCGCCCTGGCGGAAGCGGCCCGGCTCACCCGATGACGAAATGATTACGTGACAGGAGGATGAGATGTTTGGATTGACAGCCCGACGCGCCACGCAAATCCTCGCCGCCACCGTTCTGGCGGCATTTGCGACGAGCGCCATGGCCCAGGTGGGTCCGGCATGGAACAAACCATCCTATACGGAAGAAGGGACGCTCTCGGTTGCCGAGCAGGGTGAGCTTGTCGCGCCCCGCGATCCACACGCCAAGGCGTTCAAGGACAATCCGTTCCCCTCCGCCGTGCAATGCGCCGAATGCCACCAGAAGATCTTCTGGGAGTGGGCCTCGTCGAACCACGCCTACGCCTCGATCTCGCCGATGTTCCACAAGTTCGAGCAGCGCATCAACGATCTGGCATCCGGCACCATCAACACGTTCTGCGTCCGCTGCCACCAGCAGATCGGCACCCAATTGGACGAGCCGCGCTGGCAGGCGCTTTGGGAACGTTCCCAGATCGCCCGCGAAGGCATCACCTGCGTGACCTGTCACCGGGTCTCGGAAGAGTTCAACAAGGTGAACGGTCAGCGCCACGTGCAGCCGGGCACCATCTACCAGCCCATGTACGGGGTCGGGAACGCGCCTGGGGTCGGAGAGGTTCTGGCCGATCCGGAACGCTACAAGGTGTCCAAGGCCGCGCAGGAAAGCGGCTCGCCCATTCACACTGGTGCCATCGAGTTCCCGCAGCTCAAGCGGTCGGATTTCTGTGTGTCCTGTCACCAGGTCGCTGTCCACCCGGGCATCAAGCTCGAGGTTGTGTGGGAGCAGTATCGCGCCTCGCCCGCCGCCAAGCACGGGATCACCTGCCAGCAGTGCCACATGGGCCGGGTGCCGGGCGTGCCGTCCTATGACAACCTGCCCGCGAACGATCCGAAGTCCTACGAGAAGTGGCCGGTGGCCATCGTGAACGGCCGCCCCGTGGGCGACCCGAACCGCGACCACCACAACCACGCCTTCTACGGGCCGGGCTATCCGATCGCCCACCCGGGCATCTTCCCGTTCAACCCGCGTGCGCTGCGCTGGCCCATCGTGACCTGGCTGAAGTTCAACCACCGTGAGCCCTGGGGCGATCCGGACTGGGAGGACGATGTGGCCGATGGCAAGATCCAGGTCGAGTTCCCCGAGGAGTGGTCCAACCGTCAGGAGCGTGAGACCGCGCGCTACGTGGTCGATCAGAACCTCCGCATGCTGGAGCTGAAGCGCCAGGACCGGATCGCGGTCATGGAGAACTCCGCTCGCGTGGACGGCCCGTTCTTCGATGATGGTCAGCCGGGCGTCGGCAAAGGGCTGGAGTTGCGCTACCGCATCACCAATATCGACGAAGGTCACAACCTGCCGTCGGGCTCGCTGGGTGCGCAGCCGGAGATCTGGTTCAACGTCGCCCTGATCGACCCGGATGGTGAGGTCGCCTGGGAGTCGGGTTATGTCGACAAGTATGGCGACATGGTCGACCTGCACTCGATCGAGCTGGCCGAAGGTACGATCCCGCATGACGACCAGCTGGTGAACTTCCAGACCAAGTTCCTGGTCACCGGCGTCAAGGGTCCGGACCGGGAGATGTACCTGCCGGTGAACTTCGACATCGACCAGATCCCGCATATCCGTCCGTCGGGTGTGCCCTCGTCGGTGCTGAACCACCCGCCGTTCATTCGGATGGAGGGCCGGTCGATCCCGCCGCTGGGGTACCGCGATGCGGTCTACAACATCCCCTCGGAGGCGTTCACCAAGCCCGGGCGGTACCGGCTGCAATCCCGGCTGCGCAGCCGGGCGGAGCCGATCTACTTCATGAAGTTTGTGTTCGCGACCGACGAGATGATCCGCACCATGAACGAGTGGATGATCGACATCCACCCGGCTGCGGTCGAGTTTGACGTACAGTAAGGAGAGGGCCATGCAGGGAAGAATTCTGGCCGGTGCCATCGTGGGGGCGATGGCTCTGGCACCTGCCAAGGCCGCCGAGCAGTGGCGGCCGGTGGAGCGTGACCCCTCCGTGCAGGAGGTCCCCTTCGACAGCAAGTTGTTCAAGAAGGATCCCGAATACTCGGTCACCTACGACCCGGAAGCGCAGATCGAGATCTATGGCGGCAAGAAGCCGGTGCCCAACGCAAAGCCACCCATCGAGATCGGCCGCGG
>JBCDID010000026.1:0-15908 GCA_038749355.1 Pseudomonadota bacterium
ACGAACGGCATCGCCACGAAGAAGATCATGATCACGCCATGCGCCGTGAAGATCTGGTCGTAGTGATGTGCGTCCAGGTATCCGAAGTAGCCCATGGAGGCCAAAGCCTGGTGCCCGCGCATCAACAGCGCGTCGGCAAAACCCCGGACCAGCATCACCAGACCGAGGATCATGTACATGATCCCGATCTTCTTGTGATCGATCGAGGTGAACCACTCGCGCCAGAGATAGCCCCAAAGCTTGTAGTAGGTCAGGGCCGCGAACATCACGATGCCAAGGATCACCGTACCGACGAACGTGCTCAGCACGATCGGATCGTAGAACGGGAAGATGTCCCAGGTCATCTTTCCCCAGACCGGATGGGCGACTTCTGCCCCTGCGGTCCCGTGGATGAGCTCGCCACTCGCCATGTTTCTACTCGGCTCCGATTGCTGTGAGCGGGCGCGAATACGGCAATTCCGGACGGGCCGGGAGCGCCAGCGCGCTCAGCAGCGCGTCGATGTCCTGCGCCTTGTCCACCTTCTTTGGTTTCAGAATTGCAAAGAGCGCTTTTGGATCTTCAGCCGCACACATGCCGCGATAAAGCTCGCGGTTGAACAGACCGGCCAGCCCGCCGCCGCCCAGCGCGTCCACCATCATCATGTCGTCGCGGCAGAGATCGCCCTCGCCGACGCACATATTGATGATCCGTCGCCAGAGGCCCTCCTGCACGTCGCCAAAGTAGACAACCGGGTGATCGATGCTCTGCGCCTCGAGCTCGACGTAAGCCCCGCGGTCGAGCGTCTTGGCGTCGGCGGCCACGGCTTCGGCCCACGCCTCAAACCCCGCCTCGTCGAAGGCGTGAAAGTCGAAATGCATGTGCGAGAAGCCGACGCCGCTATAGTTGGCCGAGATACCGTGATACGTGCCGGGCTCGTTCATGACGGCGTTCAGTTCCGTCTGCATGCCGGTCATGGCATAGATCTGGCCCGCCAGCGCCGGGATGTAGAACGAGTTCATCACCGTGGCGGAAGTCAGTTGGAATTCGATGGGCCGGTCGACGATCGCAGCGGCCTCATTGACGGTCGCAATGCCGTGCTCTGGGTAGATGAAGAGCCATTTCCAGTCCATTGCGACGACCTGCACCACCATGGGTTTGTCGTCGGGCGTGATGGGCTGGGTTTCGGAGATCCGGCGCAGCGGATCGTAGGGCTCGAGCCGGTGGGTCGCGACCCATGTCAGACCGGCCAGGCAGATGATGATGGCCAGCGGCACCGACCAGACGACGATCTCTAGACTGATCGAGTGATCCCAGTCGGGCTCGTAGGTCGCCTCCTCATTCGATTCGCGGTACTTGAACGCGAAGAACACGGTCAGCGCCATGACGGGCACGATGACGATCAACATCAGCACGGTCGCATAGATGATCAGATCGCCTTGCTGCGCCGCAACGTCGCCGGGCGCATCCAGCACAACCATCTCGCAGCCCGCCAAAAGAGCCGCCACACATACAAGTCCAGAATTTCTAGCGATCTTCATCGGATCAACCATTGTTTTGTTAACGGTTATTGCCGAGGTTCTGCTGGTGGTAGACACTTCGATGTCATCTGCCTTTCGTGCATGTACGTCCTACAGTCATCGTGGTACAAGATGCGGCACTGCAACAAAACTACGCACCCCCTTCAAACCGGCCTCGGCCGAGGCAACCAGACGGGCTGATACGTGGAAAACGCTAAGAGTACGAAAATACACGCAGCGACGGTCGACGAAGTCGTGACAACCGTGATTATGGCACGAGTCACGGATTTTTTCGGCTTCTTTGTGTACGCGATCGCCTCGGCACTGGTCTTTCCCAGGCTGTTCTTTCCACATTTCGACCCTGTCACTGGCACTCTGCTCTCGTTTGCGATCTTCCCGCTGGCGTTCCTGGCAAGGCCAGTTGGCAGCGCAATCGGGAACTACATTCAGCTTCGGGTAGGGCAAGCCGTCCGCGTCACTGTGGCGCTTATGATCTTCGGCAGCTCGACAGTCGCCATCGGCTTGCTGCCGGGGTATGCGGAGGTCGGCTGGCTGGCCCCGCTCCTGCTGGCCGGGCTGCGAATCGCCCAGGGGATTGGGCTTGGCAGCGCCTGGGACGGGATTACCCTGCAGCTTCAGAACGCCGCGCCTAAGGGACGCCAGGGGCTCTATGGCATGGTGCCGCAGCTTGGCGGGCCAATTGGTTTCTGCGTTGCCGCGTCGCTTTTCTACGTGCTGACGGGATTCCTGACTGACGAGGAGTTCATCAAGTACGGCTGGCGCTTTGCATTCTTCGGTGTCATGGCCGTGAATGTGGTGTCGCTGTTCGCGCGCCTGCGGCTGCTGACGGCCGATTTCGGGCCGGATAAGCTTCCGCCCAAACCCGCGCCGTTCATCCCAATGATCCGCCGGCAATGGCGCCCGATCCTGATCTCCGCCTTCATGCCGCTGGCCAGCTACGCCCTTTTCCACATGGTCACCGTGTTCCCGCTGGCCTATGCGCTGCTCTATTCGGCGGACGAGATCAGCTATATCCTGATGCTCCAGCTGATCGGCGGCATGCTCTGCGTCTTCTCGACCATCGCGTCGGGCTTCATCTCGGACATCTATGGAAGGCCGAAAGTCCTGGGGCTCTGCACCGTCGCAATCCCGTTCTTCTGCCTCACCATATCGACGCTGGACGGCAATCCCTGGATCTACATCATCTTCGGGTTCGTGCTGCTGGGCCTGGCGTTCGGGCAGTCGAGTTCGATCGCGCCTGCGCGGTTCGAGCCGGAGTACCGCTTCTCAGGTGGGGCCATCTCAACCAATCTGTCCTGGATATTTGGCGCCGCGTTCGCGCCGCTTGTAGGGCTCGCGCTCACGGTGAATTATGGCTTGGGGGCTTCGGCCATATACCTCCTTTCTGGTGCGGTCGTCACAGCTCTCGTGCTTTATTTGCGGTACGGAATCGATGCGTTCTGGTCGCGGCGAGCGACGTAAACGTGCCGCGCCTTGGCCATCGGCCTTCGAGGTTCGAGCCGGGCATCGAGAACTCTGGGAACATCGAACAGTGACAGGTCCAACAGCGAACTCCGTGGGCATGCCGGTTGATTGCAAGATCGTTGGAGTGGCTTGACGCGCCTTGTCACAAGTGCACTCATGAAGTGAGCTAGGCAACGCCTCAACTCAGCTCAAACTCAAACATTTGCTTACCTGCGATCCGGCTTCCACCAAAAGCCGCTCCATTGCGCAGGTTCAGGATTGAGAATGGCAAAGCTGAAATCACACGGATCAATTGACAGTTCGAAGATCGAGGAGCTTGCGCGCTCGCACCCGGAATTGCCGACCGACATGCGAACAAATCCGCCCGGTGGCGCCATTGCGCGAGGCCAGATGACCGTGACCGTGCTTCGCGATGACGTGAAGGTCTGGCGCGGACGGCTTCGGGGACTTCGCGAAACAACGGTCGAGTCGCAGGCGGGACCTGGATTGAACGTGGAGGCGCGGCTCGCGGGAGTTAGCGCGTCACGCAGCACCGATGGGCCGGAGATCTCCTTCGAGATGCGTCCTGGCCAAGGCCACGTTCTGGGCCTCGAGCAGCCGGTCAGTTGGAAGGTCCATATTCCGGCACAGGAATGCCTTGAGGTTCTGTCGATCCATTTTGCACCGACATTCATCGAACGGCTTGAGAAGATTGGGGAGGGCATCGCGCGGTCCATGCGCGAGCTCATGAAGACGCGGGCCTTCCACATGATCGAGCTGAACACCGAGCTCAGGCAACTCGCGCAGGAACTGCTGGAAGCTTCGGATGCAAAAGACACTGGGCGTCTTCGGATCGAAGGATTGGCGCTGACGATGCTGGCGGCCTTTCTTGAGCAACTGAGTGGCAACGACGCACGCAAGGATGTGCTTCAGGAAGGTGTCATGGCTGAGGTTGATGCGTTGATTGCGAAGGCATCGCCACGGATCTGGACCGTGTCTTCAATCGCCGAAACACTCGGCGTCAGTGCCGCCAGGGTGAAACGTGCGGCGGTTGCCGAGCGCGGCGTTCCCATAGGTGCGTACCTTTCCGACATGCGGATCGCAGCGGCGAAGGCCATGTTGGCGAAACCCCTGGCAGTCGCGGACATCGCTGCTGCGTCTGGGTATCGCTCGCCTGAGGCGTTCTCGAAAGCGTTTCAGAAAAAGGTGGGGCTATCGCCTGCCGCATACCGCGACGGATTGGACTGATCTGACAGATGTTTGAGCCGTTCTGACATCTGTCGAGGCGTTTACACTGATCTTTCTTGCTCCGTATTCTCGACAAAATAAGTCAGATTATTGGGGGTTTAACGGTGATGAAGATCAGAATCTGTCGGGCACCTTTGTGGACCTCGGCGATGGCGATGGCACTTTTGGCCGGCGCCGTGCAAGCACAGGATGCAGCTTTAGAGGCCGACGAGATTGTCGTCACCGGCGACCGGACCGAGCGCGCGCTCCTGAACTCCACGCGTGCGGTGACGGTGGTCGACGGCGACACCGCCGCCCGCAACGGCGGTGACGAGACCATTGGTGAGATCGTGGTGACCACGCCCAATGTCTTCATCGAGGGGCCTAGCGAGGCCCCCACCATCCGCGGGGTTCAGGGTGGCGGTGCTGGCGGACTGACATCGGCGCAAGTCACCGGCGCTTTGCCACGCACAGCCATCATTCGGGACGGCATTGTGCGGCCTGCCTCGGTTGCAAACTCGAGCTTCGTCTCGCTCTTCGATGTTGAACAAGTCGAAGTGCTCCGTGGTCCCCAAACGCTGCTTCGCGGCCGGACAGGGTTCGCGGGCGCCGTGATCATCGATACCAAGGACCCCACATTCGACATAGAAGGCGCTCTGCAGGCGGGCCTAAGGTTCAATGAATTCAACGACATGGAATTCACGACGAATTCGATGATCTCTGGCCCTTTGACGGACAACATTGCAGGTAGACTGGTTCTGGAGTTCGCCGACGGTGACGATCCTAGGCAAGTAACCGGGGGCGTTGCTGACTTCATCACGGAGTACGATCGGATCGGCGTTCGCAGCAAACTCCTGGGCGACTTCGAGACCGGCCTCGGCGACCTGGAAGCCAAGCTGCTGGTCGAGCATCAGGCGGGACAGACGCCGCAGACAAGAAACACGGTATTGGGGCCCGGGGCTGGAGCCGACCCATCCGACCGACTTTTTCTCGCGAACGGCCCTGCCCGGACCTTCGATACGGCCGCGACAAGCGCCGGGCTGAGCCTTCTGCTGGACCGGGACGGATGGAGCATCGAGTCCATGACGGGGTTCACGTCAGACGCTCTGACGAGCGTGCCTGAACAGATCGAACCAACGCGGCTAGACTTTGACGAACAGATCTACACGCAGGAATTCCTTCTGACGTTCGGCCCGCAAGACGATCTGATGTCCGGCGACTTTGGTGGCCTCGCAGGGGTTGCATTTGAGGAGCGCCGCTCCTTTGTGACGACCTCTGGATTGTTGAGGACTGACATCGAAACAACCAGCTCCTCGCAGTCGATCTTCGCAGATCTGCGCTACGGCGTGACGGATGCACTGACTGTCGAGGCAGGCGCACGCCTGCTGAGGTTCAAGGACAATCGTGAGCAGAACACAGCCGTTTCTCTGCCGGTTCCCGGCGTGGGCCTTGTGACCGTTACGGGGCAGCAGGACTTCGATGAAACTGACTACGAGTTCCTACCTCGCGTGGGCATCGCTTACGAACTGACTGACAGCCAGGTGATCTCCGCGAATGCGCGGCGCGGCTACAACCCCGGCGGCGCTTCGGTGAACTTCTTCTCGGGGGCTCCATACAGCTACGACGCCGAACGAGTTTGGACAGGTGAAATCACGTATCGAGCGGATCTTGCCGACTACGGTCTCACCTTGGGCGCCACCGGATTCTACAACGAGTTCGAAGATCCGCAGTTCTTTGCCGAGGTCGTGCCCGGCAACCGCACGACCCTCGAGGTTGTGAATCAGGAAGAGGGCAGATCCTTCGGCGCCGAATTCGAGGTTGCCTGGGAGCCGATAGAAGACCTGCGCCTCGATGCAAGCCTCGGTCTGTTGCAGACCGAGATCACGCGGGCAGCCCCCGGCAATTCACAGCTCGTGGGCAACACGTTTGGCCAGGATCCTGCGATCACGGCATCTTTCGGCGCGGTCTACCAGGCAACCGATTGGCTGAGCCTGGACGGCCGCGTCACCTATCGCGGCGAGTCAGAGAATGATTTCAACAACGTGCCAGGGGATGAGGTTGGCGACTACTTCATCGTCGATCTTGGTGCGACGGCCGAGTTTGAGGCCGCGACGATCCGTGCTTTCGTGAAGAACGCAACGAACGAGGCTGGGTTGACCCGCCGCGTCTCGAACAGCGCGTTCGTAGACGTGACGGAGCCGCTGACCGCAGGGGTCACGGTGACCTTCGATTTAAACTAGGACTAGACTTAATCGGTAGGGTGGTGATCACTCCTGCTCCGACATCACGTGAGACGTCGGGTCCCTGTGGTCCAATAATACGAGCGCATGCTCTTTCTGTTGGCGCCGTACGTAGGTGACCGCCTGGCCCTAAGTCGCACCAACCAACTCATGGTGGCCTGAGCTGTCCCTTTAAGCCAGGCCTCCCGGGCTTTGGGACAACTCCCTCGTGGCCCAAGGCTATCCCTCTCTCCAAGCCCTCCGCGAGACTGAAAAGTCTCTGAAAGGCTGATGAAAGCCATTGCGAGGCCGTCAGATCAACTCCCGTGGCTATGCCTGTGCACGCGTTGAGGAACTCAGCCGTCACCTCTGCCGTGAAGGTTAAGGCTATCGAAAAATGCATGGCTACATCGAAAGAATGAAATTTATTCTGGGGCCACGTTCCGCCAAATGGAAGCGCTGATTGGGGAAGCTGCACTTTCAGCGAGACACTCCTCCCGGGACGCCGACCGCTACCAACGACAAGCGGTCCGGGAGGAGGCGCACGGAACGCCGGTCCCGTGACAACAACAGTGTACCGGCGAAGAAAGAAGGGGGGTAGACACATGCGTGTGGGTCCCAAACTTTTGATCGCCGCGCTGGCGGTTGGTCTTGCACTGCCGACAGGCGCCTGGTCTCAGAGTTCAGGCACGGCAAACACGGAACAAGTGGCCAAGCCCGCCAAGAAGAAAAAGGGAAAGCCGAAGACTGCGGCCGGGTTGAACCTGAAGTACTCGCTCTTTGGTCACGCCTATTTCGGTTACACTGATTTCTCGGGGCCCAACGCCAATGCGGTCGCGGGTGGTGGTCCGAGCCGTGGTTTGGCGAAGAGCGGTGTCAGCGACGAGTTCTTCACCTACGCAACCGGCCTCATCAATCCGAGCTACGTGTGGGTCAAAGATGGTCACAAGCTCGAGATCGGCGCGCATGCAAACATCTTCCTGATCGAGGACTGGATCGACGACGACCTGTTCGACGAGCACTCGATCTATGTGAAGAGCAACAAGTACGGCACGCTCTACTTCGGTGAAGATGACGGTGCCTGGGACAAGCTGAAGCCGCAGCGCGCGGGCCGCGTGGCGATCTCGGTTGGCCAAGGCGCTTATACCGGCTGTATCAACTGGTGGTGCAACTATCCGTTCGGCGGAGGCGCAAACCGCGGCGGGATCCACAGCGATGTCATCGACTTCCGCAACGGTATCCCGGGCTTGGACGTGCGCGCAGGTATTCGCGACACGGGCGACGCGCTGAAGATCGGCTATCTCACGCCGAAGATCCCTGTGGGTCCGGGCAACCTGACGCTCGGCGCGTCGATCAACCTGCAAGAAACCGCGGCCGGGGACGAAGGCACTCGTGGCGCTTCATCGCGTCAGGACGAGTATAACGATCTCGGTCTGCAGGATGAGTTCGAGATTGCTGGCCGTTGGATCGGCAAGGTCAACGACTACGAGATCAGCACCTCGCTCGGCTTCGTCCAGAGCCAAGTCACCAATGACGGCCCAAGCGGTGCGGGGATCAACAGCACCTCGCAGCAGGGTATCGCTGCTGGCGCCCGTGTCGGCACGGACATCGAAGGTTTCGGCAAGTTCCGGGTCAGCCTGCAGTATGACTGGCAGAAATATGACCAGACGCGCCCCGGCGTGCCGGACGTGGATCATCACTTCCATCTCGGCATGGACCTGAAGCGGGGCAAATGGACCTTCGGTGCGAACGCCATCCATGCCATCGACTCGGTCAATGCCCGTGGCCAGCGGCTGCTGGGCGGCGACAACAGTACGGCCTTCAGCCTTGGCGCGGATTACAAGCTGACCAAGTGGATGACGATCGGGGCCGGGACCGCCTACGCCTTCAACGAGGCTGACGAGGAAGCCTGGGAGATCGGTGGCTCGGTCACCATCCGGTACGGCGACGTTCTGAACCTCGGCAAGATCGAGTGATCTGAAGCTCAAGACATTCAAGGTGCCCTACGGGGCGCCTTGTTCTATTGCGGGCCGGCCCCGCCCTCGAACCGTTTCAGATGCTTCTCCAGAGCCTGCTGGAAGTGGAGGAACTCGGTGCGGTACTGGTCCGTCTTCCTGACCCAAAGGGCGATGTCCCGGCGGATCTCGGGGTAGTCGGCATCCAGAATGCGCGCGCCACCCTGATCCCCCATAAGGGGGAAGAGACGCTCGGGCAGTGCGGCCAGAACATCCGTGGTTCTGAGCAGGTGCAGGGGCACCATCAGATCTCCCGATACGGACAGGTTCACCCGTTTTGGCTCGATCCCCAGATGCCGGAAAATCTCCATCTCCGTCCCATGAATGCCCGCACGTGCGCCCGAGATCACCCAACGCGCTTGTTCCAGAGCTTCACGCGTGACCTCCGCACCGTCGCGGGCCAGTTTCGAGCGTGCGCCTGCGATGATGACCAACCGGTCCGGGAAGACGACGGTCTGTGTCAGGCTCTCCTGATGCAGGCGCAACTGCGCTGGTGCCAAGACCACGTCCAGCCGGTTATCATTCAGACGGCGAATGAGCGGCGCAGCAGAGGCCGAGGTAAGCTTGAGGGTATAGGGCCAGCGCTCGGCCATGGCGCGGGCGACGAGGCTCGGCACGAAGGTCGCAGCGAGCAGTGGGCCAATGCCAAGCCTAAGCTCGGTCGTCATCCCTTCGCGCCATTGGCGGACCACATCGTCGGCCTGCTCGGATTCTGAAAGGATGGCTCGTCCCCGCTCCGCCAGGCGTTCCCCGATATCGGTGGCGATAACGCCGGAGCTTTGACGAAGCACGACGGGCGCGCCGACCCGGTCCTCGATCGCCTTGATGTTCCGGCTGAGCGTCGGCTGGGTGATGTTCAGGCGCTGTGCTGCCCGGGTGAACGAGCCGAGATCGATCGCCACTGCGAGCTGGACAAGGTGACGTGCATCCATGCCATACGTTTTTCTATGCCTACTGCGGTTGTTCGAATTTTATTTCATTTCAGATTTGGTGCAATGGGTGAGCATCGAAAAATCTTGGGAGGAAACCATGAAGTTCTTCTACGCCGCGGCATTCGCAGCGTCCGCCGCTCTGGCCACCGCGACACCCGCCGTCTCCGAGACACTTAAGGCCGAGGGCGGATCCGCTGCCGGTCTGTCGGCACTGGTCCCGCAGTTGCTGTCCAAATATGCAGCCGACAGCCACGAAATCCGCGTCAATGTCGACCAGACCCTGACGCGCGCGGCGCTGAAAGCAGCCACAGGTGCCATCGACATCGCGATCACGCCCTCTGGCGCCTATGACAAGATGTCCAAGGGCACGGGCCCCTACAAGAAGCTGAAAGACAAGGCGGTTGAGGCGTCCGGCAACATGCGCTCGCTGTTCGCCTTCCTCGGCGGCCATGCGCACGTCATGACCTATGAGGACAGCGGCATCACCAAATGGGAAGACCTGCGCGGCAAGCGCGTCTTCGTCGGGCCGCCTGCAGGCTCGTTCTCCGGCCAGACCATCGGCCTGATCGAGGCCATCACCGGAATGAAGCCGGGCGAAGACTACGAAGCCATCAAGCTGGCGTGGTCAGCGGCCAACCAGGCGTTCGAGGACGGCAAGTTCGACGTCTTCATGCGCTCGGGCACAATCGGCTCGGCTGCTGTTGACCAGTTCGGCTCGGCCAAGAAGTTTCGTCTTCTCTCGGTTCCGCAGGATGTGATGGAGACCGAATCGTGGAAGGCCTACACGGCCGTTCCAGGCCGCGCTGCTGACGTGCTGCCTGCCGGAACCTACCAGAACCAGATCAACAATGACGAGGACGTCATGGCCTCGGCTTTCGTCATGTTCGTCGGCGTGAACGCCAAGATGGCGGATGACACGGCCTATGATCTGACCAAGGCTATGTTCGAGAACCTCGAAGACGCGCATTCGGTGAACCAGGGCCTGGCGCCGCTGACGCTGGAGAACGCCTTCGTCTCTTTGAACGCCAAGCTGCACCCGGGCGCGAGCCGCTACTACGAGGAAGTGGGTCTCGAGATCCCTGCCGAGCTGCGCCCCTGAGGGCCAGCTGACAAAAGGGCCGGCGCAACGACGCCGGTCCTTCTCAACGAACCATAGCTCTCTGGGAGGAGTGCGTCATGTCGACCGCCGCGCAACCCGCGTTGCAGAAGAATGTTCTGCTGCTGATCGGTTTCTGCTTTGCCCTGCTGGGCTTCCTGAATGCCGTACCTGACCTCGGTCCGATCCCGACTTTGGGCGTGATCCCGGCGGTTATCCTGCACCCCACCGCCGTTGCGGTCGGTCTGACGATTGCCGCACTCCACATCTCGAAATTCACGCGCAACCCGGTCGATATGGCCGTCACCGCGTTCATCTTCGCGCTGGTCCTCATCGGATGGTACGCGCTGGGCGACTACAACATCGCCGTGACCGAGGTTGAGGAAGTCGGCCTCTTCTTCTTCGAAAACGTGCACGCCTGGACCACGATCATTGGCTGTTCGATCATCCTCTACTTCTGCTGGCGGATCTGGGGATTGCCCCTGGCCACCGTCGGTACCGTGGCGATGATCTACTTCTTCTACGGCGAATTGGCCCCGGGCATTCTCGGCCATGCGGGCATGGACTTCGTCCAGGACACCCCGGCCGAGCTTTGGTACAATACCGGCGATGGCGTGATGGGCAACATCCTCGCCATCCTTTTGAACACCGTCTTCCCGTTCATCATCATGGGCGCCGTGCTGGAAGGAACCGGCGGCGGCTCGTCGATGATCAAGCTCTCGTTCCACGCCATGCGCCGGTTCCGTGGTGGACCTGCACACGCGGCGATCATGGCATCCTCGCTGTTCGGAACCATCTCCGGCTCCGCCGTCTCCAACGTCGTCGGCACAGGCGTGATCACCATTCCGATGATCAAGAAGCGCGGGTTCTCGCCTGCGTTCTCCGGTGGGGTCGAGGCGACCGCGTCGACTGGCGGACAGATCATGCCGCCGATCATGGGGGCCGCGGCGCTCGTGATGGCCGACTTCATCGGGGTCGACTACCTGCTGATCATCATCGCGGCGATTATCCCGGCGGCTGCCTACTATGCATCGCTCTTCACGACGGTCGTCTTCGAGGCCCGCTCATTGAACGTGGGCGAAAGCTCCGAGGCCGAGATGGACCCGATTGTTGCGCAGGACTGGGTCAACCTGATCCTTGTTGTCGTGCCGATCTCGACGGTGGTCGTCTGCCTGATGCTTGGTTTCTCTGCAGCGGGCTCGGCCATGTTGGCGCTGAGCTTGCTGATGATCCTGAGCTTCCTGAACCCCGAGATGCGCGCCCGTCCGATCCGGGTGCTTCAGGCATTTGCCCGTGGCGGCGTCACCTTCGGGCGGCTGCTGATGGCCATTGGTACCATCGGGATCATCATCGCGGTGCTGGGCTTGACCGGGCTGCCCCTGGAGTTCGCCAAGGTGATCTCACAGTCTGCGGGTGACAATCTGCTGGTGGCACTACTGTTCGCGGCGCTTGCCTCGCTGGCGCTGGGGATGGGGATGCCGACGCTGCCCGCGTACCTCACGATCATCATCATCCTCGGGCCGTCGCTGACCTCGCTGGGTCTGACGGATCTGGCTGCGCATTTCTTCGTCTTCTACTTCGGCGTGGCCTCGGCCATCACGCCCCCGGTCGCCATGGCGGCCTTCGCCGCGGCGTCGATCTCGGGCGGCGGGGCCATCGGTACGGCGGTTGCTGCGACCCGGATCGGTATCGTTATCTTCGCCATCCCGTTCCTGTTCGCCTTCAACCCGGAGATGCTGATCGTGGCCGAGGGTGGGGCCGAGTTCTCGCTCCCCGCGCTGCTCTACCTGCTGCTACGGCTGGCTTTGCTGATCTACATGCTGGCCTCGGCGGCCTCGCGGTTCGACAAGGGGCGGATGCCTCTGTGGGAATCGCTGGCCCGCGCGGGGGCTGGCCTGATGCTGATCCATCCGGACATCGTGTTCTCCGGTGCGGCGGTCGCGGCCTGCGTGGGTCTGGTCGTCCTGCACCGGGCCATGCAGACCCGTGAGGGAGCCGCCGCATGAGCGATCTTCCGAACATCCTCTACTTCATGACCGACCAGCACCGAGCCGACTGGCTCGGCTGCGCCGGGCACCCGGTCGTCAAAACCCCCCACATTGACAGCCTCGCAGCCCGGGGCACTCGGTTCACCCAGTTCCACGTGACCACGCCAGTGTGCATGCCGAACCGGGGGGCGATCTTCACCGGGCGCTATCCGTCGGTGAACGGGTTGCGTCACAACGGCCTGCCGCTGCCGGCGGACGCCAACACCTTTGTCGATATCATGCGGGATGCCGGATATCACACCGCGAATATCGGCAAGAGCCACCTGCAGCCCTTCACACCCAGACCCTTGGTTCGGGCAGACGAGGAGTACGTGGCCAACGAGACCTTCCCGGAGGCGAAGAAGTCCGACGGGGCGGACTACTTCCACGAGCAGCCGACCCGTTACGAGACCGCTGATCCCTATGAGTTCCCCGAGGGCTATTACGGGTTCGACCATGTCACCATGGTCACCAACCACTCGGACCAGTGCGGCGGGCATTATCTGCAATGGCTCCGCAGCCAGACCAACGAGTGGGCCGAGATGCGGGACAAGGTCAACCAGTTGCCGCACGACTATTCGTGCCCGCAGGCGGTGCGCACCCCCATCCCGGAGGAGCTCTACCCCACCAGTTTCATCAAGGAGCGCGCCAAGGCCTATCTGGCGGACCGCGCGGACAGCGAGAACCCGTTCTTCGCATTTGTGTCCTTCCCCGATCCGCACCACCCTTTCACGCCCCCGGGCAAATATTGGGACATGTATGATCCGGAGGACTTTTCGGTCGATCTACCCTATGCGGCGCACCAGAACCCGCCCGAGCAAGTCGCCGAGTGGAAGAAGCTGATGGATGCCGGGATCGTGCCCGACAATCAGCAGCAGGCGTTCATGGCGTCGGATCAGCAGATCAAGGAAGCGATGGCGCTGACCGCGGGCATGATCGCCATGATAGACGATGCCATTGGGGAAGTGCTGGCGGCCCTGGAAGCCACAGGCAAGGCCGACAACACGATCATCATCTTCAACTCGGACCATGGTGATTACATGGGCGCGTTCAACCTGCTGCTCAAAGGCCCCTATGCCCATGACAGCGTGAACCGCGTTCCCTTCATCTGGGTCGACCCAAATGGCCGGACGGTCGAGACCGCTGACGACCTTGCCGCTTCAGTCGACATCGCGCCAACGATCCTCGAACGCTGCGGGCTGACACCTTACTACGGGATGCAGGGGCGGTCCTTCCTGGACCAGCTGCAGGGCAAGCCTGGCGCCCGCGACCACGTGCTGATCGAGCACGAGGAGAACAAGGTCTACCCGGGTTTCGACAAGCGCCCGAACATGCGCCACCTGGTGACAGAGACCCACCGGATGACCGTCTACAAGGGTCTCGAACGGGGCGAGCTCTATGACCGCGTCAGTGACCCCTGCGAGACCCATAATCTTTGGAACAATCCCATGGCATCCACAGCCAAGGCCAAGATGATGTTTGCCCTCGGCCAGGCCATGCTCGATGCCATCGAACCGGGCCCCTGGCCCCAGAGGACAGCATGACCAAGGTTTTGCAGAACTTCATCGCAGGCTCCTGGGTCTCGTCTCCGAAGACATTCGAGAAACGCAGCCCCTTCGACGGCTCGCTGGTTGCCACCGTCCACGAAGCCACCGCCGAGATGGTGGACGAGGCCGTGATGCGAGGCCGCGACGTCTCCATTGGTAAGGACGCGAACATCTGGGGCGACCTGCCCATGAAACAACGCATCGCCATCGTGCACGACTTCGCTGACAAGCTGCTGGCACGCGTGGATGACCTGATCGAGGCCGACGTGGCTGACACGGGGCGCAGCTACTGGCAGGCCAAGACCTTCGATGGCGCGCGTGCCGCACGGCTCTTCAAGGCCTATGCCGATACGGCGGGCAGTCTCGAGAACCGGTCCATGCAGTTTTCCGGCGAACTTGGCTTTCAGGGCATGTGGTACACGACCCGCCGGCCCAAGGGCGTGATCGCCGCGATCTGCCCTTGGAACGTCCCGCTGCTGATGGCGTCGATGAAGGTCGCGCCCGCGCTCGTGATGGGCAACGCTGCCGTGCTGAAGCCCTCTGAAGAAACGCCGTCCTCTGCCACCGTCATGGCCGAAGTCATCGCGGAGTCGGACATTCCGGACGGCGCGTTCTCGCTGGTACACGGGTTCGGCGTGGACTCGGCGGGTGCATTCCTGTCGGGCCACCCGAAGGTCGATGCGATCACCTTCACGGGCGAAAGCGGCACGGGTTCTGCCATCATGAAGGCGGCCGCGAACGGCTTGCGTGAGGTCTCGCTGGAGCTTGGCGGCAAGAACGCCGCGCTGGTCTTCGAGGATGCCCGTATGGACATGGTCGCCGAGGGAATGACCCGGTCCGCCTTCTTCAATTGCGGCCAGATCTGCTTTTGCACCGAACGCGCTTACGTGCACCGCTCGCGCTTCGACGAGTACGTGGAGATGATGGCGAACATCGCGAACGGCATCGTCATCGGGAACAAGGGGCACAACGGGTTCAACATCGGCCCGCTGGTCAGTCATGCGCACCGCGACAAGGTGAAGGCTCTGCTCGACACAGTGCCCGAGGATGGTGGCGAGTTCGTCGCAGGCGGCGGCATCCCGGAATTCGGTGACGAACGGGATCAGGGCGCCTTCATCCAGCCCTCGGTTGCCGTGGGTTGCCCGGAGGATGCGCGCTTCGTGAAGAACGAAGCGTTCGGCCCGGTCCTGCACGTGGCCCCGTTCGATGACGAAGAAGAAGCCATAGCGCTGGCCAACGATACCGACTACGGGCTGGCGACCTGTATCTGGACCGAAAACCTCAGCCGCGCCCACCGCGTGGCCCCCAAGGTTAGGGTGGGGCATGCCTGGATCAATTCCTGGCAGATCCGCGACCTTCTCTCACCGTTGACCGGCGCAGGCGCCTCTGGCGTAGGCGATCAAGGCGGGCGGATCAGCCTCGAGTTCTCGTCGCTACCCCAGACCGTCACCAGCCGCATCTTCCAGGAGGACGCGGTATGAACGCGCCCGCGCACATCACGACGCCAGTCTCTGCCGGAGAGGCGATCCTCCGTTCCTTGAAGTCAAACGGCATTGATTTCCTGTTCATCAATCCGGGCTCCGACTTTGCGCCGGTGATCGAGAGCTATGCCAAAACGGGCGGGGCGGAGATCCCGGAAGCCGTGACAGCGGCGCATGAGAACGTCGTCGTGACCATGGCGCATGGCTACTTCCTCGCCACGGGCCAGATGGCGGCCGCAGCCGTGCACGTGAACGTCGGGCTGGCGAACGCGGCCATGGGTCTGCTGAACGCGCATGCAGACGATGTGCCGATCTTCATGATCTCTGGCCGCAATCCGCTGACAGAAGGCCAGCGGATGGGTTCGCGTCATACGCCGATCCAGTACGGGCAGGAGATGTTCGA
>JBCDID010000027.1:0-15812 GCA_038749355.1 Pseudomonadota bacterium
CCCGATGCACCGAAACCTGATCGCCATTGCATTTCTCACCGCTGTCACCGCCTGTGGCCACCACGGAACACAAGTCACATCCGGGAAGCAGTATCTCAGCCAATATCAGCCCGTCGCCGAGTCGACCGACAAGGTCATCAAAAGCAGCTACCAGAATGGCGAGATCGTCGAGACCGAGGTTGCAACCCTTTCGACCAACGAACTCGTCCGTCGCGCCGCGAACATCGAACCGCTGCTGAAGAGCCCGGCGCATATCGGCCTTGTCCGCATCGACGCTGGGCGTATCACGACGGTTCCGACAGCCGAACAGATCTCATGGACCGTCCTCGCGAACAAGTACGCCAGCCTCGGCCATTTCACGCCGCTCGACCCGTTTCTGGCCAACTATGCTGTCAAGACCGCGCTGCCGACCGATGGCTCGGCCCTGCGCAGGGATGCCAGCGACATCATCACCCACATTCGTATCGGGGCAGCTCGACAGCACATGGATGCGGTTCTTATCTACGAGGTCGGAGGGCGCGGGAAACCGGTCGAGGGGCTGGCCCCCGTGCGCGTCCTCGGCAATGCGCCCCTGCCCGCCACACCGATCGAACGCGAGGGTATCGCCCGTGCGTTCCTGATGGATGTGCGGAACGGATATCCCTATGGAACCGCGTCGGCTTCTGTCGATCTCAAGGACACGCAGCGGGGGTTCTGGGACAACGCGCCAAAAGATCGTCTCGGCATCGAAGCCAAGTCACGCACCACGCAAGCACTGGTTCCGGAGGTCGACCGCATGCTGGGGCAACTGACCGCGCGGCTGGCCCAGACACAGCTTGCGAGCGCGAATTAGTTGCTTGGGACCATGGGAAGGGCGGCCTAGCCGTCCTTCTCCAACTTCGCCCGTATCCGCCGCACGAACCACCAGACGCCCAGAACAATTGGGATGGTCGCCACTGCGGTGATCTCGCCCTCGGACAAGCCGATCACATCCGACAACGGATAGAGCAGATACCCCGCGAGGCTCACGGCGTAGTAGCTGATGGCAACCACGGACAGACCCTCTACCGTGCGTTGCAGGCGAAGCTGCATGTCGGCGCGCGCGTTCATGCTTTCCAGCAGGTCCTGGTTCTGCGCCTCCAGCGCCACGTTCACACGGGTCCTCAGCAACTGCGCCATCCGCGACGCGCGCAGGGAGATGTCCTGCAACCGCCGCTCCGCCGCGTGCACGGTGCGCATGGCGGGCTGATAGCGGCGCAGCATGAACTCGCGGAGCTGCTGGCGGCCCTCGACCCGTTCCTCATGCAGCATGTCGATGCGTTCGTTCACCAGCGCCTCATATGCCCCGCCTGCGCCGAAGCGGAACGCCGTATTGGCCTTAAGCGCCTCGATATCAGCGGAGAGCTGAGTGAGGGAGGCGAGGATCTCCTCGTCCGACCCGCCGCCGTTCTGCGAGGCGACGTCACTGACCATGGCGGTCAGGTCGCGCTCGATCTCGGTCAGCCGCCCGGCGGTCTTGCGGGCTACGGGCAGAGCGAGCATGGAGAGCGTGCGATAGACCTCGATCTCCATCAGGCGCTGGCAGACCCGCCCAATCCGGCGCGGGCCGACATTGCCACAGATGATGAGGGCAAAGCGGGAGTAACCGCCCTCGTGAATCCGAAAGTCACCCAGCGCCAGCACGCATTTGTTCACGACCCAGGCGACCGCGAGACTCTCGGCACTGAACTCGGGTGCGAGCGGTCCGCGCATCATCTCCAACGCGTCCTCGCGCCCGTCCGACATGATGAACTCGCATTGGATGGCCGCGATCACCTTGCCCGGCGCTGAAGCGACCCAATCCTGCGGCAGGTGATCGGCAAGCCCGGCCTGAAACATGCGGTCGGTCTCGCCCTGTTCATAGAGCGTGTATGAGACGAACTCCGTGTGCCGCTCCCATTTCAGAACGAACCGGCCTATGTCGACGGTGTGGTGGTTCGCCCCGGGGGCAGGATGCGCGACACCAAAGCGGTCGAGCAGGGCAGTCAGGTGCTCGCGATCCCGCTCCGGATCGCGCTCCGCCGCGCTGGGTTGTTTGAACGCAAGCTGCAGCGCCCGCCCCGGCGCCCGCATGGGCTGGAACGGCCGCGCATGCAGCTCGTTCGTGACGGACAAGCGTTCCGGATGTTCATCGAAAACCATACTCATGGACGGCAACATAGTGCAGCGCAGTAAACAAAACCGCCGCCACGGTGTCGCGGCTTTCAGTCCAGCAGGGCTGCATCCAGCGGGAAGGTTGACAACTGCTCGCAACCGTCTTCGGTGATCAGTACCTGTTCCTCGTACTTCACCCCGTCGCGTTCGCCGACAGCACCCATATAGCTTTCCACGCAGATCACCATGCCCGCTGCCAGTTCCCCGTCATAAGGCTGTGGGCCGCGGAAGCGGTAGTTGATCCGGGGATACTCGTCACACATGCCGACCGCGTGGGCGAGGCAGGGATAGGCCTGTTCGTGGAACTCCTCCGGCACATCGAACGCCTGCGCCTGAATATCCGCGAACCGGGCGCCCGGCCGCATGAGCGTCTTGTTGTATTCGACCTCGGCCACCGCCAGCCGGTAGAGTTCCTTCTGCCGCTTCGTGGGCTGTCCCGGGCCGCAGAAGAACGTCCGGGAGATGTCCGCGAAATACCCCATGGGCCCGACCATGTCCGTGTCGAAGGCCACCAGATCGCCGGCCTCGATGCGTCGCGGCGAGGCTTCCTGCAGCCAAGGGTTTGTCCGAGGCCCGGAACACAGCATGCGTCCGTCATGCCAATCCCCGTCATTGGCGAGGTTCGCATAGTTCAGCAGGCCCCACAGTTGCTGCTCGCTGACGCCGGGGCGCATGGCCTCATGGACCTTGGCAATACCGTGCTCAGCCACGGCAACAGCCCAGCGGATGCACTCGATCTCGTCCTCGTTCTTGATGACGCGCGCCATCTCGGCAATCGCCATCCCGTCGATGACCTCGATCCCCCGTTGCAACAGTGCCTGGGTGATGGAGGGGTTGACCATCTCGATGGCGACCCGCCGATTGTCACAGCCGATCTCCGCCAGATACCGGACCACGTCGTCGGCAAACAATCGCGCCTCTTCCGCCAGATCAGGGCCCCCGTCGAAGACATTGGTGGCACGACCGGTGCGGCTCTCTGTGCAGTGCTCGGGCACTCCATAGGCGCCGTGCATGATCAGCGGGCCATCCAATGGGAAGAACAGATAGGTATTGGGCACCCGGCTCTGGAACAGGCCATAGGTCCGGTAGTCGATGGCGTAGCGCAGGCTCAGTGGATTGAAGAGCACGACCATCGCCGCACCCGCCGCCTCAAGCTCGGCGCGCAGCCGCCCGCTGCGATAGGCGTGCAGGCGGTCCCGGTCGATGATGGGCATGGGGCGGATCAGCGATAGGTCCGACCAGTCGTCACGGGCGACCAAATCGTCGGGGCTGACCACGCGCTGTTCCATAAGGCCACCCCGAACCAATAGCGCGGCGAAGTCTAAGCTCTCCGCGACAGAATGGGTCGCATCCGGAGCGGACAGCGCGCAGGATGCACGGCCAGATCGAATCCGAGCATACAGGAGCAACCATGACCGACCTCCCCACCTCAATGCGTGCCATCGTGCTGACCGGCCATGGCGGGATGGACAAGCTGGAATACCGCGAGGACTGGCCGGTGCCGCAGCCGGGCCCGGGCGAGGTGGTCATCAAGGTGGGCGCCTGCGGGCTAAACAATACGGACGTGAACACGCGGTCCGGCTGGTACTCCAAGGCCGTGACCGAGGCGACGACCGGCGCCGGTTACGACGTGGTGCACGAGGAAGACCCGAGCTGGGGCGGTGCACCTCTCGCCTTTCCGCGCATCCAGGGTGCCGATGCCGTGGGTCGCGTGGTTGCCATGGGCGAGGGCGTGCCCGCCGACTTGATGGGCAAGCGCGTGCTGAACGACGGCTGGCAACGCGATTGGTCTGATCCCGAGAACCTCGACAAGGCACGCTATTTCGGGTCCGAGATGGATGGCGGTTTCGCCGAATACACAAAGGCCGACTATCGCGGGGTGGAGGTCATCGAGTCCGACCTCTCGGACGCGGAACTGGCGACCTTCCAGTGCTCCTACACTACGGCCGAGGGAATGCTGACCCGGGCGGGCGTGACCGAGGCCGACACCGTGCTGGTGCCCGGCGCGTCCGGGGGCGTCGGCGGCGCGCTGGTGCAACTGGCCAAACGCCGGGGCGCGCGGGTGATCGCCATGGCGTCGGAGGCCAAGCACGCGGATGTCGCCGCCTTCGGGCCGGACAAGATGCTGCCCCGGGGGCCGAAAGACCTGCGCGGCGCTCTGGGCGACGAGAAGATCACCGTGGTCGCGGACATCGTCGGCGGCGACTACTTCGAGACGTTGATCGAGATCCTGGAACGCGGCGGGCGCTACACCTGTTCGGGTGCCATCGCGGGGCCAATCGTGAACCTCGATCTCCGCACCTTCTACCTGCGCGATCTGACCTTCACGGGCTCGACCATCGTGCCACCGGGCACGCTGGCGTCCGTGGTCCGCTATATCGAGGCAGGCGAGATCCGCCCATGGCTTGCCGCCACTTACCCGCTTGCCGAACTGCGCGCCGCCCAGACCGCGTTCATCGAGAAGAAGCACGCGGGCAACATCGTCGTGATCCCGTGACCGCGCTCGCGAACCTTCTCGAGGCCTGTCGGGCGCTGCACGCGGCGATTCCGGGGCTCTGCGGGTTCGCACCATGGCCGGACGACCTGACACCAACAGGGCTTACGGCGCGGCATCGCCCAGCCACAGACCAGATTGCGGCTATAGACGACCCCACCGATCCCCTCAGCCGCACTGCCACCGAGGCCGTGCGCGCCGCAGCCGGCGACCTGCACTGGCGAAGATACTACACCGAGGCCGATGTCGGCGCGGACATGATGGCCCGCTATGCCTTTGTCGAACTGTTCGGGCCGAAAGGGCACTTCCACAGCGATCAGGGGCGCGGTTTCATCGGGTACTGGGGGCACGACCTCGCCTATGACTGGCACGGCCACGAGGCGGAGGAGCTTTATGTCTGCCTCTCGGGCCGGGGGCTGTTCAAAGCCGAGGGCGAGGCGGATGTCTGGCTGAACCCCGGCGATCTGCGTTTGCACAAGTCCCGTCAAAGCCACGCCATGGACACGGGCGCGGAGCCCTTTCTCGGCTTCATCATGTGGCGCGGGAACGGGATGTCGGGCGCCCCCGCCATGCATGCCGCATGAGGATCGCCCGGGTCGATGTCGCGCCCTTCGAGCTCGACTATCCGGGCGATGGCTACCGCATGAGCCACGTGCACCTGACCCGGTTGACCCACCGGGTAATGCGGTTGGTGACGGACACGGGTGCGGTCGGATACTCGGAGGTCGCGCGCCGGTCGGCGGCGGACCCGGAGATCTCCACTCGTGCAGAAGACGCATTAATCGCAGAGCTATCCAGGTTATCCGTGCACGATATCCCGGACTGTCTGATCCGTTGGCGGGCGATGGACGACCCTTCAGACACGAACCGCGCACCGCTTTCTGTGGCGGCCGCGGTGGAGTTGGCATTCATGGACCTCACGGCAAGGCAGGTCGGCTTGCCTCTCTCGACGCTGCTCGGAGGACCCGCGACCGGAGCGCTCCCGGCCTATGGCTCCCTGACCTGCGACGATCCGGAGACGTTGGCCGAAAAGGTCCGCGCCCGCCCGCACCATCCCGTGATTCAGGCCAAGCTCGGCGCGGATGGCGGCGTGGACAGGGACCTCGAACGCATCGAGGCATGCCTGGCAGCGCTGGAGCCCGGCCAGATCCTGCTCGCGGACTTCAACGGCGCGCTGGACCTTGAGACCGCTCATCACGCCGTGCAGCAAATTCGCGACGAGAGGCTTGTCTGGGAGGACCCCTGCCGATCCTACGACGACAATGCCGAGCTTGCGCACGCCCATGGGGTCCCGATGATGTTCGACATGTGCATGAGCTCGGTCGAAATGTTCGTCCGCGCCGCGCGCGACGGTTTGGCCCATTCCGTCGTGATCAAGCCACCCTTTGTAGGTGGGCTCGGGCCTGCGCGGACGGCCCGGGATCTCTGCGCCGCTGCGGGCATCCGCATGCGCATCGATGGGCCGTGGTCCGGGCCGCTGGCCGCGGTCGCGAACCTGCACCTCGCACTCGGTGCGCCCCGGGACCTCCTGCTCTGCTCCGCTGATCTCACCGATCCCTTCGAGGAGAGCTTCGACATGATCCGCCACCCCACACCCGGTCACGTGGCACCCGGCTGGGGCGTCGGCTTGGGCGATATCCCCGACGGCCTCTTCCCGGACAATCCATGAAAATCAACCGGATAGAGGTCTATCAGACTAATCTGCCCTATGCTGGCGGCACATACGCGCTGTCCGGGGGGCGCACCTATGAAAGCTTCGATGCCACCTTCGTGCGGCTCATCACCGATACCGGGCTGGACGGTTGGGGCGAGAGCACGCCGTTCGGCGGCACCTACATCGCCGCCCATGGGCGTGGCGTGCGTGCAGGGTTGGGGGAACTGGCCCCCGCCGTGATCGGCCTAGACCCCATCGCAGTCGACCGGGTCAATGACGCCATGGACGGCGTTCTGGTCGGGCACCTGCACGCCAAGACGCCCGTTGACGTCGCCTGCTGGGACATCTTCGGCCAAGCCACCGGCCGCCCGGTCTGTGACCTGCTGGGCGGGCGTATACCCGGCCCCGTGCCTGTGATCTCTTCGATCTACGCAGGCGATCCGGACGACATGGCCGCCCGTGTGGCCGCGCACCGGGCGTCGGGCTTCACGGGCCATTCACTGAAGGTGGGCGCTGCGGAGGACGAGGGCGGGCCGGGCCTCGACGCTGAACGCATCCGCGCATGCCTGCTGGATCGCCGCCCGGGTGAGTGGTTCCTGGTGGATGCCAATGGCGGGCTGTCGGTGGAGCACGCGCTCAGGATGCTGGGCGCGTTGCCTGCTAAGCTCGATTTTGTGCTGGAGGCGCCTTGTGCGACCTGGCGCGAAACCCTGTCACTGCGTCGCCGTACCCAGGTGCCGATCCTGCTAGACGAGCTGGTGCAGGACGATCACGATCTCGCCTTCGCGATTGCTGAGGATGCCTGTGACGGGGTGGGTTTGAAGATCTCAAAACAGGGTGGCCTCACTCGAACCCGTCGCCAGCGAGAGATGGCCCGGGCTGCTGGCCTGGTCACCAGCATTCAGGACACGGTGGGCTCAGAGATTGCCTTTGCCGCCATCGTGCATATGGCCCAGTCGACCCCTCGGCATATGCTCCGCTGCGCGTTGGATACCCGGTCGATGGTCAGTCTTTCGACTGCGACCTTCGATGCGCCCATCCGTGATGGCGGGGTCGAGGCACCCGCCACGCCTGGGCTGGGTATCACGCCAGACATGGATGTGCTCGGCGCACCCGTTGCCATCTACGAAGGGTAGAGGCGTGGTCCGGTCTTCAGCCCGTCGGTTGCTCGCTGCAGGTGCGCGGATAAGGGCCTCGACTGACCGAGGGAGGGCGAGCAAACCTCGCCGCATTGGCGCTTTATGGTTGCCAGACATGAACTCCGACTCGGCTTGGTATGGCCTAAGCAAGATCGCCCGACCATGCGGTCGGTCGGGCGAGGCCCGGGCCGCTGCGCGGCATTGTTCCGGGCCAGTCATCCACTTCGACCAGCGCGTTACGCCATGAAGATCACCCGCATCTCCGTCTACAAGAAGGCGTTGCCCTATGTCGGCGGCACCTATGCATGGGGGCGCGGCAACGCGATCACGGTCGCTCAGTCCTCGGTGGTGGTGATCGAGACCGATGCGGGCCTGACAGGATGCGGCGAGTTCTGCCCCTGCGGCGAGAACTACATGGTCGCGCATTCCGAGGGCGTCGAGGCCGCAGCCCGCTTGCTCGCCCCGGCTCTGATCGGCGAGGACCCGCGCCAGTTGGGCCGGATCGAGCAGATCATGGATCATGTGATCCAGGGCCACGGCTATGCCAAGGCTCCCATCGACGCGGCCTGCTGGGACATCGCGGGGCAGGCCATGGGCGTGCCCGTCTGGATGCTGCTCGGCGGCAAGCTGACCGATGGCGCGCCCATGTACCGGGTCGCACCCCAGAAGCCGCCTGCAGAGATGGCGAAGGAGATGGCCGCCCACCGTGCCGCGGGATACCGGCAGTTCCAGATCAAGGTCGGCGCCAATTGGGCCGAGGATGTCGAGCGCATCCGGGCGACCGTTCCCCTGCTGGAGCGGGGCGAGAAGGCGTTTGCCGACGCCAATCAGGGCTGGCATGTGGACGAGGCGATCCGGGTTGCACGGGCATGCCGTGATCTGGACTTCTTCATGGAGCAGCCCTGCCGGACTTACGAGGAATGCCAGCAGGTTCGCGCCCGCACTGACATTCCCATGAAGCTGGACGAGTGCGTGACTGGCATTCACGCGGCCCAACGGATCGTGGCCGACCGGGGGGCGGAGGTCTGCTGCCTGAAGATCTCGAACCTCGGTGGGCTGACAAAGGCACGGCGCGTGCGCGATTACCTGATCGACAACGGGATCGCAGTGGTTTCGGAGGACACCTGGGGCGGGCAGATCACCACGGCCGCAGTGGCGCATTTCGCGGCCTCGACGCCGGAGGACTGGCTGGTGAACTCGACGGATCTGCACAACTACGTCACCGAAAACACCGGCATTGGCGGGCCGACAACCCGGGAAGGCAGGCTTTATGCTACGGATACGCCGGGGCTCGGAGTGACACCGGATTTTGCGGCATTGGGAGATCCGGTGGCCGCGTACGGCTGACCGATTGCCGCACACTTCATGGTTAAACCTCGAAGGGTGAGGATGCGGTCCCGCCCGTGTGCGCCACGCCCGACCCCATCTGATTGCATGAAAACGCACCCGCGCCTGCCGGGATAAAGCTTTGAGAAAGCATAACATCGTAAACGGCCTGCGGTCGGAACGAGGTCTCCTTGCGTGCAGGCGCAGGCGCCTTCCGGCGTGCAGGCCGGTGGAACGCCGGCGGATCCAACGGCGGAGAACCCGGCATGAGCACTGTTACCGGCACCAGCAATTCGGACTCCCTGACCGCAGGCGCAGGCAACGACCTGGTCTATGGCGGCGCAGGGAACGACACCGTTGATGGCGGGTTCGGCGGCGACCAGTTGTTCGGCGGCCAGGGCGATGACGTCATTGTCGGCGGCAACAGCGTCAGCTTCGGCTCGCCCGCGATCAACCCGTTCTCGCTGTCGCCTCCCAATCTGGGGGCCAATGCAACGCATACCGATACGCTGACCCTTTCGGATGGCGCGACCAGCACCGGGGTCACGGTCAGCTACAACACAGGCTCAAATGGCTTCCTGTCGGCCCTGGGTGGCGGTGCATCGGATCAGGTCAACGACGTGCAGTTGCAGCGCGGCGATTCCGAGACCGAGCCCGCGTTCCAGATGGCCTTCGACACGCCGGTCACGAACCTCGCCTTCGAGGTGAACGACATCGACCAGGGTTTCTGGGACGATGAGGTCCGGATCGAGGCCTACGACGCCGACGGCAACCCGATCCCCATCCAGATGGCCACCTCGGCCGGGCAGATCACGGTGGAACAGGATGGCTCGTCCGGCGTGGTGGAGGTGCATGGCGGCGCCTCGGTCGGCACTCAGGTCGGCGGCGGCGATTCGGATGCCGGGATCTCGATCAACATTGCCGGACCCATCGCCGAGCTGAAGCTGTTCCATTATCCCGGGCCCGAGTCCAGTCAGGCGGGCGGGATCTTCCTGAACAACTTCACCTTCGGCAATGTCGGGGGTCCGGGCGAGGATACGGGCGACACCCTGTTCGGTGGCGCGGGCGACGACACGATCTTTGGCGGTGAGGGCGCCGACACGATCGAGGGCGGATCGGACAGCGATTCGATCTCGGGCGGCGACGGCGACGACATCCTGCGCGGCGACGGCGCCAATCCGGATCAGCCCGCCCAGCAGGCGACCTTCGAGTGGAGCAACCTGCCAGACCCGGACAATGGCGGCCAGATCGACGATGGCGACGAACTGGAGGGCGTGACGGTCGCGCAGAGTTTCGGCGGGACGACCCTGTCCGTCACGATGCCGCCCAGCGCCGATTCGAACTCCGAGTTCTCGGACGACGACATTTACACAGATGGCATGCCCGCGGGCACCAACGCCAATTCCAGCATGCAATCGCTGGTCTCAAACGGGGACAGTGCGCAATTCGATTTCAACTTCTCCGATTCGGCGGAGAACGTCGCGTTCCGGATCACGGACATCGACGTGTCGGTGGACTTTGTCGACGTGCGGGCCTTCGATGTGGATGGCAACCAGATCCCGGTGAACTTCACGCTCGGCTCGGACCTGTCGGAAAGCGGCGGGCGGATCACGGCGGTGAACGACCCGGACAACCCGGATGACCCCACAAGTGCGGCGTTGATCAACATCGCGGGCCCGGTTGCTCGGTTCGAGGTCGTGCACGCCTCATCGGGCGGCACGACCGGCATCCACATCTCGGATATCGCGTTCGAAGTGCCAGGTTCGGCGGCTGGTGGGGTCGGCGGCAATGACACCATCGAAGGCGGGCTCGGCGATGACGTGCTGCTGGGTGAGGAAGGCGACGATGTCCTCTATGGCGGGCTCGGCAATGACACGCTGACCGGCGGCACGGGCGACGACATCATGTTCGGCGGCATCGGTGAGGACGTCTTCGCCCTGACCGAAGGCGGCGGCGACGACCAGGTCGGCGCGTTCGAAATGGGTCGCGACCTGCTGGACACCTCGAACCTCAAGGACGTGGGTGGCCAGCAAGTCACTGCCGATGAGGTTGTCGTCACCGAAGTGCCGGGCCAGCCGCAGGTCCTGCTATTCCCGGGTGGCGAGACGCTTGCCGTGCCGGAGGGGACGGTGGACACCTCGACCCCGCAAACCCAGTTCGCATCGCTGGTGACCATGGGGGTGCCGCCCTGCTTTGCGCCGGGCACGCTGATCCGGACGCCAGAGGGCGATCGCCCGGTCGAAAGCCTCGCCCCCGGGGATCTCGTGATAACCGCCGACCACGGCGCGCAGCCGCTGCGCTGGATCGGGCGGCGCGAGGAACACTTCGCGACCCGCGAGGACAAGCACCGCCCCATCCTGATCGCCGCCGGAGCGCTCGGCCAGGGATTGCCGCGCCGCGACCTGATCGTCTCGCCGCAACATCGGATGGTGGTCGGCTGGCCCGGGGTGCGGGACACCCACGCGACGCCGGAGGTCCTGGCGCTCGCCAAGGGCCTGACCGATCTACCCGGCGTGCGCGTGATGCGGGGGCGCAAGTCTGTCACGTACTTCGCGCTGCTCTTCGACCGGCACGAGGTGATCTTTGCCGAGAACGCCGCGACCGAAAGCTTCCGTCCTGGGCCCGAGGCACTGAAGGGCTTCACACCGGAACATCGCCGCCAGATCTACGCAATCTATCCGGGTCTGCTGGACGATCCCGACAAGGCGCTCGGCCCGCCTGCCCGGCCCATCGTGAAACGGCGCGAAGCACGGGCACTGGTCGCCGGCTATCTTGGCGGGCGGAGGCGCGCCACCGCCAGCGCCATGGTCGACAAAGTTTCCTGACCGCCCAACTTGGTGCGACTCGTGCACGCTGCTAGCCTTGTTGCGGGACCACTCCCGGTCCGGCAATGGGGGCAGACATCATGGACGGAAACAGCGCTGAATATTTCGACCTTGGTACGCACACGCGCGCGATCACGACCAACTCGGCTGAGGCACAGCTCTGGTTCGACCGGGGGCTGAACTGGCTCTACGGCTACAATCACGGCGAGGCGGTCGTCTGCTTCCAGAACACCATTGCAGCGGACCCGACCTGCGCCATGGCCCATTGGGGCGTCGCCTATGCGGTCGGGCCGAACTACAATCTGCCTTGGCACCTCCATGATCCGAAAGGCAGGGCAAAGGCGCTAGCAGCGGCCTTCGACGCCACAGCGGATGCGATGAAACACGCGGATGGTACGACCCCGGTCGAACAGGCGCTGATCCAGGCCCTGCCGTCCCGCTACCCACAGCGTGAGCCCATCGAGGACATGCGCCCCTGGGACATCGCCTTCTCCGACGCCATGCGGCTGGTGTTCGATGTCCACCGCGACGACCGCGAGGTCCGCACCATCTTCGTCGAGGCGCTGATGAACGAGACGCCGTGGAAGATGTGGGACCTGACCACTGGCGGCACCGCTGAACACGCCAAGACCGAGGAAGCCGTGCAGGTCCTGCAGGATGCCTGGGACAACGATCCCGGCGCCTGGGATCACCCCGGCCTGCTGCACCTGTGGTGCCATCTGATGGAGATGTCGCCTTTCCCGCAGCGGGCACTGCGCCAGGGCGATCGCCTGCGCGAGATTGTGCCGGAGTCGGGCCACCTCATCCACATGCCCACACATATCGACGTGCTCTGCGGCCACTACCGCGACGTGGTGGTCTACAACGAGAAGGCGCTGGTGGCAGACCGCAAGTTCCTCGACTACGCGGCGAACCCCGGCGTCTACCTCATGTACATCATCCACAACTTCCACTTCGCCATCTACGGGGCGATGTTCCAGGGCCAGTTCGGACCCGCGATCCGCAATGCGGAGGAGCTGATCACCCGCGTGCCCGAGGCGGTGCTGCGCATCGAGAGCCCGCCCATGGCCGACTTCCTCGAAGGCTACCTGTCCATGAAGCAACACGTGCTGGTGCGTTTCGGCAAATGGCAGGAGATCATCGACCAGGACCTGCCCTCGGACCCCGACCTCTACTGCGCGACCACGGCAATGATGCTCTATGCCAAGGGCGTGGCCCATTCCGCGCTCGGCAATGTGGCGCAGGCCGAGGCCACGCGCGAGGCTTTCCTCGCCGCCAAATCCAAGGTCGCCAATGGCCGCCGCGTGCACAACAACGTCGTCTCGGACCTGCTGGACGTGGCCGAGGCAATGCTTGAGGGCGAGCTGGAATACCGCAAGGCCAACTATGACGTGGCCTATGGGCACCTGCGCCGGGCGGTCGAGCTGGACGACAATCTGCTCTATGACGAGCCATGGGGTTGGATGCAGCCCGCCCGCCACGCGCTGGGGGCATTGCTGATGGAGCAGGGGCACTATACGGAGGCCGAGGCGGTCTACAGGTCGGATCTCGGCCTCGACGGCAAGCTCTCCCGCGCCTGCCAGCATCCCGAAAACGTCTGGTCCCTGCACGGGCTCCATGAATGCCTGACCGCGCGGAGCGAGACCGCCGAGGCCGCGATCATCAAGCAACGCCTCGACCTCGCGGCCGCGCGGGCGGACGTCCCGATCCGGGCGTCCTGCTTCTGCAGTCAGGTGGCCATGGCGGCAGAGTAGCGCTTAATCCTGCAGCACTACCGGGCGAAACTGGGCAAAGAACCAGCAAGCCCGGCGCACCTGCCCACCAAAGGGCAGTTTTTCCTTGCGGCCTCGCGTGCGCCATGCACCCATATGGCCTTGGAAGAAACTGCAGAGGCGCGCCTTGCCCCTCGAAACACCGACCCTGACGCCTACGACCATCGCGCCGCAGCAACCCCGCGCGCGCGGGCAGGTGCGGCTGGCAGTTAAGCGGTCGGGCACGCGGACGGTTCTGGACCGGTTGCGCCAGCAGGGATCTTCGAAAGTCCTCCTTCCCCGTGATCAGGCTCCTGACCGGACGGCGGTTCTGCTGAACACGGCGGGCGGGATCACGGGCGGCGACCAATTCGACATCCGGGCCGAGGCGGCGGAGGGGACCGCGCTGACGCTGGCGACCCAGACCGCCGAGCGCGCCTACCGTGCCCAGCCGGACAGCGTAGGGTGCGTCTCGACGCACCTCACGGGCGCTGCAGGCGCAACCATCCACTGGCTCCCGCAGGAGACGATCCTGTTCGACGGCTGCGCGCTCTCGCGTCGGCTGGAGATCGACCTTGCGGAGGACACAACCCTCCTCGCCGTCGAACCCGTCATCCTGGGGCGCGCGGCCATGGGTGAGACCGTCCACGATGCCCGTTTCACCGACCAATGGCGCGTGCGCCGGAACGGCCATCTGATCTATGCCGACGCGCTGCGGCTGCATGGCGACATCGCGGCCAAGACCGCGACCCCGGCAACCCTGAACGGCCACCGCGCCTTCGCCTCGATCCTCTACGCCGCACAGGATGCAGACCGCCACCTGGCCCCGCTCCGCGCGCGCCTCCCCGACACCGGCGGGGCCAGCCTCATCCGACCGGGCGTCCTCGCTGCGCGCCTCACAGCACCCGACGGGCTCACGCTACGCCGCTCCCTCATCCCCGCGCTGGAGGCCCTGCGCGGCCACCCGCTCCCAACCGTCTGGAAGATGTAGAATGCAACTGACCCCACGCGAGAAAGACAAGCTCCTAGTCTCGGTCGCCGCCATGGTCGCCCGCGGGCGGCTGGCACGCGGCGTGAAACTCAACCATCCGGAGGCCATCGCGCTGATCACCGACTTCGTGGTCGAGGGCGCGCGGGACGGCCGCTCCGTCGCCGACCTGATGGAGGCGGGTGCGCACGTCATCACCCGCGACCAATGCATGGAGGGCATCGCCGAGATGATCCACGACGTGCAGGTCGAGGCCACTTTCCCGGACGGCACCAAACTCGTCACCGTCCACGAGCCGATCCGGTGAAATACACAGGGATATGGCGGATATCCTCGGATTTCGTAGCGCCATGTTCAATTAACGGAGAGTTACGCGATATGCCGAATGTATATGGGAGGGCCGGTCGATGATCCCCGGAGAAGTGCTCTGCACCGACGGCGAGATCGAGTTAAACGCAGGCCGCGAGGCCATCACGCTGACCGTGTCCAACACCGGCGACCGGCCTGTGCAGGTAGGCTCGCACTACCACTTTGCCGAGACGAACCCTGGGCTGGACTTTGACCGCGAGGCCGCGCGCGGGATGCGGCTCGACATCGCCGCCGGAACCGCCGTCCGGTTCGAACCGGGTCAGACCCGCGAGGTCCAACTGATCCCCTACACCGGCGCCCGCCGTGTTTTCGGGTTCAATCAGAAGGTCATGGGGTCGCTTTGACAGTCCACTTGCAAACTTGGAACTGAGCATGGTCGATTTGATCGAGCAGTATCGTGAAGCAGCAAGTCAGCACGGCTTGGCAAAGCGCGCGGGAAACGCTTCGGCGACCAACGATGCGCACGATCGGATCATTCTCACGCTCAAGAAAATTGATCGCGCTGATCAGAACGAAGATATGTTCCAGTTGTACGATGATGACGATGTCGGTGTTCAGGCCTGGGCCGCGACCCATACCCTCGAAGTGGATGAACATCGCGCTGAGCAAAAGCTCAAAGAAATCAGTGAGATGAGCATACCTCTCACAAGTATGGCGGCGCGACTGGTTCTCTCTGAATGGGCCAGCGGTGCTCTGAAGCCAAGACGTCTTATCAAGGGATAAAGGTCACACCATGCCCACATCCATCCCCCGACCCGCCTATGCCGCCATGTTCGGCCCGACCACCGGAGACAAGGTGCGGCTCGCCGATACCGAGCTCTTCATCGAGGTCGAGCGCGACCTGACCACCTATGGCGAGGAGGTCAAGTTCGGCGGCGGCAAGGTCATCCGCGACGGCATGGGCCAATCGCAGACAACGCGCGCGGACGGTGCCGTCGACACGGTCATCACCAACGCGCTGATCGTCGACCATACCGGCATCTACAAGGCGGACGTTGGCCTCCGCGACGGGCGCATCCACAAGGTCGGCAAGGCGGGCAACCCGGACACCCAGCCCGGCGTTGACATCATCATCGGCCCCGGCACCGAAGCCA
>JBCDID010000028.1:0-15720 GCA_038749355.1 Pseudomonadota bacterium
CCGGGCGCTGGGTACTGGTGGTCGACCCGGACGAGATCCTGATCTACCCGCACCACGACACCCGCAAGTTGCCCGCGCTCACCCGCTGGCTGGAAGACCAGGGCGAGGACAGCCTCGGCGTCATGCTGCTGGACATGTACGGGCAGGGCAGCGTGGCTGAGACGCGATTGGCGCCCGGCCAGGATCCGCTGGAAGCGACGCCATGGTTCGATGCGGGCAACTACTATGTCAGCCGGGATCCCCGGTTCCGCAACCTCTGGATCCAGGGTGGACCTCGGATGCGGGTCTTCTTCGCGGACAAACCGTATGCCGCGCCCGCCCTGAACAAGATCGCGCTCATCAAGTGGCACAAGAGCTATGTCTACAAGACCGGTGCCCATGACCTGCTGCCTCGCCGCCTGAACGAGTGCTATGCAACGGAGGGTGGAGCGAAGACCTCCGGCATCCTCCTGCATTTCAAGTTCGTTGACCTCCTGGAAGCGAAGGTGACGGAGGAGATGGCGCGCCGCCAACACTATGCGGCCAGCAAGGAATACGCCTCCTATGCCGCGCACGGCCCGGAGCTGACGCTCTGGACTGACCAGTCCACCCGGTACCGGGACTGGCGGCAGTTATGCGATCTGGGCTTGATGACGCGGGGTGAGTGGTTTTGAGCGCGGCCGGGCAGGTTGGCTTTGTGATGCTGGCCCATGCGCGGCTGGACCGGGCAGGGGCCGTGGCCCGGCATCTGGCGGACTGGGGCATGGTTGGCGTCGTACATCTGGACGTGCGGGTGCCCCTCAACACTCAGAAGGATTTTGCATCCAAGGTTGGCGAGGGCGTCTCCGTCATTGCCGAACACGCGGCAGAATGGGGCAGGTTCGGGCTGGTCGATGCGACCCTAGCGGGGGCGGCAAGGCTGCTTTCCGACCATCCGGGCCTCTCGCATATCTGCCTGATCAGCGGGGCTTGCCTGCCGCTGCGCCCGGTTGCTGATCTGCAGGCGTTTCTTGCCGCCCATCCCGACACCGATTTCATCGAAAGCGTGCCCGTGGCCGAGGATCAATGGGTCGAGGACGGGCTTTCGCTGGAGCGGTTCACGCTGTTCCATCCGTTTTCGCACCGGCACAGCCGATGGTGGTTCTCGCGGTCAGTGGATGTCCAGCGCAAGCTTGGGGTGCGCCGGCGTCTGCCGCGTGGGCTCGCGCCGCATCTGGGTGCGCAATGGTGGTGTCTTTCCGCGAAGACGTTGCGCGCGATACTCGAACACCCTGATCTGCCAAGATGGACGCACTTCTTCCGTCGGTCGTGGATCCCGGACGAGAGCTTCTTTCAGACCCTCGTCCGAGCGGTTCGTCCGGACGCCGCACCCGGGCCGAAGCTCACCCTCGGTCGTTTCAACCGCGCAGGTCGTCCGGTCGTCTTCCATGATGATCATGCTGAGGTTCTGGCGGGCTCGGATCACTTCTTTGCCCGCAAGATCGACCCTGATGCGGGCGCGCTTTACGAGCGGTTTCTGGGTCCGGCGCTGCCTGAGAAAGGGGCCGGGTTCACCGGACAGGCGGACGAGACATCCTTTGAGGAGGCACGTGCGCGGTTCCATTCGGAGGCCGCGGGTGTGCTCGGTCCCGGTCGCCTGCCCAAGGGCACGAAACTGACGCGTTGCGATACGGCGCGACCCTATCTTGTGGTCGTGTCAGAGGACGCTGACCTCCTTGGCGCGCTGCTCCCGCACTTGCAGACGGGCGCTACCGAGCATGTCGTGCATGGACGCCTTTTCCCACCCAAGGCACCTGCGGTCTTTGTCGGTGCCTCGACGTACTACAAAGGCAATATCTCCGCAGAGCCAACGCTGCGTGACCCGCGTCCGGCGCAATTCCTTGCGCGGCTGATCTGGGCCGATGGTGACAGGCCGTTGGTCTTTCTGCTTTGCCCCGATGATGCCGAGGGGATCCGGTTCCAACTGGTGCAGGATCCGAATGCGCGGCTGCTCGTGCTGGCAGAGAGCTCGAATGCGGCGCGCATCATCAAACACCTAGCCCGCCCGTTCGGGGGTCGCCTGCCAGACGCGGCCCGGAACCTGCGAGTGCAGGCTTGGCATCGGACCGCTGATCCTGGACCGCTGCGTGCGGCTCTGACGGGGCAGGGCGGGGACGGTCCGGTTCAGGAGTTGATGTCGATTGTCTGCGGTCCCTGGGACCAGACTGCGTTTTGGAGTGTGCCCGCATGAAGAAGATGAAGACCCCCTATTTCGTGATCTTCGCGGCCATGCGCACCGGATCGAACCTGTTGGAAAAGACGCTGGACGCGCTCGGCGATACTGCCTGTTATGGCGAGGCCTTCAATCCCGGCTTCATGGGCAAGCCCAAGACCCACACCATGTTTGGCTGGACGCGCGACTGCCGGGACACCGACCCGCAGGGCTTTCTTACAATGCTGCGCGGGGAGGCGGGCGGCAAGATTCCGGGGTTTCGCTATTTCGAGGGGCACCTGCCGGATCTGGCCCCCCATCTCATGAGAGATCCGGCATGCCGTCGGATTATCCTGCGCCGTGACCCGCTTGCCTCCTACCTCTCGCTGAAGGCTGCGCGGGAGACCGGGCAGTGGATGCTCCGCAACGCCCACCGGCGCATGGCGGTCAAGGTGCGCTTCGATGCGCAGGAGTTCGAGGCTTTTCGCGAGCGGCTCACGCTCCATTACGCGTGGCTCGATTCCGAGTTGCAGGCGGCGGGGACGGATGCTTTGCGGCTGACCTATGAGGATCTGCTTGATCAGACCATGCTCTGGCGGGTGGTCAACTTCATCGGCTCCAAGGGCGAGGTGCCCCTCGAACAGCCGATCATTCGGCAGAATCCGGGCCCCCTGTGCGAACGCGTGCTGAATTACGAGGAGATGTGTGCCTGGCTCGGCATGCACCCGGAGCCCCGGACACCGCCGCCCCTGCCGGACGAGGACGATGTGTTATTCTGCAGACATGCCCCTTTGGCGGCAGCCCCGATAGACGGTCCGGGCGGGAGCGCGACCCTGTCATTGCTCTACCGGCTGGAACTGCGGGAGTTTGGCGGGACGCCGCTGTCTCATGGCCAGTTGCTCGACGCCCAGGCGCGTCAGTCGGTGTTCGCATCCGGCTACCGGGGTGAGCTGCTGCGGGACATTCTGGACCGGCGAGAGCTGGTGTCGCTGGTCTGCCACCCAGCCACCCGGCTGCATTCGCTGTTTCTCGAGGAGCTTTTCGGCAGGGGCTGGCATGGCTCCGCTGTCAGACGCCATCTAGTGGAGAAGTTCGGCGGAATCCCCAGCCCGAAGGAGATGTCGGCGGGATCCAAGACGGTCGAGCAGCCGCGTCACCTTGCCATGTTCGTCGAATATCTGAGTTGCGTGGCTGAGGCACTGGACGGCGGCGGTGTCCTGTCGGCCCAACGGAACTGGTATGCGCAGGCAGATCTTCTGGCGCGCTACAAGGGCATTGTGCGTGTGGACAGGGTGGGTCTGCTGGAGGATCTCGACCGGGTCGCATCCATGCTTGCGCGTGATCTCGGGCTTGGCCCCCTGCCGCCTTCGCATGTGCGGGCGATTGCGGATCGCGCCGTGCGCAGGGATCTTCCTATCGATGACATCGCCACGCCTGATGTGCTGAATCTGCTGCGCCGGATCCACGGGCGGGACTTCGCCAATTTCGGTTATGGCGACTGGCCTTTTGTCCAGGCCGCCGCCTGATTCAGTCAATTCCGGCCGCGTGAAAACAGGTTCGGTTCGCTGACCCTTAAGACTAATGGCCTAAGCCGAAACGCTAGAGGTGAAGCTAACCAGTCCGGTGGGAGTCTTGGAGAGCCGTTTGGGACAACCGCGATGATACCGCGTGTCCGCATGCTTAAGGACCGCGTGCAGTCGATCCAGGCTAGGGTCTCGCTGGCTATCGCCATCGCGGCGGTGGCGATGGGCGTGGCCGCGCTTCTGATCTACAGCGCGACAGATCGCCTGGCGAGCCTCCCGGAGCGGCTCTATCAGCGCCCTTATAAGGTCGGTCTTGCCCTGCGGGATGTGCGGGCGGATCTGATGATTGTGCAGTACAGCCTGCAAAACCTGGCCTCCGCTCCGACACCGCTTACACTGCGGCGTTTCAAGCAGAAGGTGCAGGCAGCGGATGGGCGGATCGCGTCCAGTCTCAAGGTCATCGACGAACGGTTTGATTCGGAACGTGCGCTGGTGAGCGAACTCCGGACGGGCTATCTCGCTTGGGTGCCAGTGCGTGATGCGGTCGTCGCGGAGGTCGAGGCTGGCGACGCGGTCGCGGCGTACACACTGGTCAAGACCGAAGCCGTGCCAATGATCCTGGACGTCGTCGAGGATCTCGACTTTCTGCTCACCCTGTCGGATTTCTACGCGGGCACCGCGAGGAGCCAGAACCAGGCGCTGCGCCGAATGACGTTCGGAGGCGTCCTGATAGCGCTTTTGGTTGGGCTGTCCGGTCTGTTCATTCTGTCCTTCTTCCTGCGCCGCGCGGTGATTACGCCGACCACGGAGATCAGCCGCGCTATTCGTCGAATCGCAGAGGGTGAGCTGCACCATCCCATCCCTTTCTGCAACCGGCCTGACGAGATCGGCGAGATCGCGCGCTCGACCAAGATCTTCATGGACTATGCGCTCGCGCTGAAACGACTGGAATTGGACTGGCTGACCGGGCTCGCCTCGCGCGATCAGCTGCGCGAACATGTGGGCCTGCTGCGAACGGATCCTGAAACCCAGGCGTTGCCGAGCGCACTCGCATACTTCGATATCGACGACTTTGCCGATACCAACGATGCCTTCGGGCGGAAGGGTGGCGATGCCCTGCTGATCCATGTCGCGAAGGTCCTGCGGGATCATTGCCGGATCGGCGACTTCGCGGCGCGCGACACGGGCGACGGCTTCATCATGCTGATCCTGGGCATGCCCGACATTGAAGACGTCACGCGCCTCGCGGCGGAGATCTGCATCGACATAAGTAAAGGGGTGGATTTCGAGGACCAGGCGCTGCGCTGTTCCTGCTCGGCAGGCGTGGTTATGTGTGATCCGCAGGAGGCAGTCGACGAACTGCTCCTGAAAGCCGAGCGTGCTCTCCAGCAGGCCCAGAAGAACGGGCGCGGGAGTGTCGAGGCCTATACCGAAGAACTGGGCGAGCGCCTTCGCCATCATCGGGAAACGCTGGCGGGCCTGAACTTCGCCCTGCAATACGACGAGCTGGTGCCGTTCTTCCAGCCCCAGATTGCCGCCGATACCGGCGAGCTTGCGGGGTTCGAGGCGCTGGTGCGATGGAACCATCCGGAACAGGGCGTGCTCAGCCCCTGGCAATTCATCGACGTGGCCATCACCGGCGGGTTGCTCAGCAAGCTGACGGACATGATGATATCGAAGAGCCTGCAACAGCTTGCCGACTGGCGTCGCCGCGGCTTCGACGTGCCAAGGATGAGCCTGAACTTCGCGGCCAGTGATCTGGGCCGCGCGGGCTTTGTGGATCACCTCATGCTTGAGGTGGAACGTGCCGGGCTGGAGCCTTCCGATGTCTGCGTCGAGCTGCTCGAGACCGCCATGATCGAGGATGCGGGCGAGCCGGTCAGCCGCGCCCTCGACCGGCTGGGCCAACTCGGCTTCAAGATCGAACTCGATGATTTCGGAACCGGGCATGCGGCCATTTCGACCCTGCATCTGGTCAAGCTCAGCGGGATCAAGATCGACCGGAGCTTCATCACCAATCTCGACCAGAACCTGGATCAGCAGCACCTGACGCTGGGCATCTTGCGCATTAGCCGCGCGCTGGATATTGGGACGGTTGCCGAAGGGGTGGAAAGCGAGGCGGAGCGGGACCTGCTGGTCAAACTGGGCTGCGACACCATTCAGGGCTACTGGGTCTCGCCGCCGATGTCGGCAGCGGATACCACCCTATGGATCGAGGAGTACCGGCCGCAGCCGTGCACTGACACGGTGGCCAAGTCCGCCTGACCCGTCAGCCACGGGCATCCTCCAGCATCATGTCCGCGCATTTCTCGCCAACCATGATCGCGGGCGCGCTCGTATTGCCGGACGGCACCGTCGGCATGATCGAACAATCCGCCACGCGCAGCCCCCCGACCCCGTGCACCCGCAGGCGCGCGTCGACAACCGCGCGCGGATCCGTGCCCATGCGGCAGGTCGAGGTCGGATGGAAGATCGTGCTGCCGCGCGCCCGGATATGGTCCAGCAGCGCCTCGTCATCCTCGCGGTCCAGACCGGGTTCGACTTCCTCCTCCAGATGCTGTGCAAATGCGGGCTGCTGCGAGATCCGCCGCGAAAGGCGCAACCCCTCAACCAGCACCCGCCGGTCGTATTCGGTGGACAGATAGTTCGCCGTGATCTTCGGATGCTCCATCGGGTCGTCCGAGCGGATCATGATCTCTCCACGGCTCTCGGGCCGCAGCTGGCACACGGACGAGGTCACACCTGACCATCTGTGCAGCCCGGTCCCGGGCTTGTCCGCGCTGAACGGGATGAAGTGGAACTGGATATCCGGTGTGGCGCTTTCGGGCAGCACTTTCGCGAACGCCCCAGCAAACCCCGCAGCAAAAGTAAGCGGCCCCTTGCGCTGCAGCGCGAACTGGATGCCGATCCAGGCCCGCCGGAGCAGGTTGTTCACGTCGTCATTGACCGAGATGCGCTTGTTCAGACGATAGAGTGAGCGGATCTGCAGGTGGTCCTGCAGGTCCCGTCCCACGCCCTCCAGCGCGTGCTGCACCTCAATGCCTAGATTCTGCAGGTGCCCGCCGGGACCAATGCCCGACAGTTGCAGCATCTGCGGCGAGTTCACCGCACCGCCCGACAGCACGACCTCACCCGCAACTTCTGCCGTCTTGTCGGCCCCATCCTGACGGTAGCGGACTTGCGTGACGCGCCCACCGTCCAGCACAATGCGAGTGACCTGGGCGCCGCTCTCGACGGACAGGTTTGGACGTCCCCGCGCCGGTTTCAGGTAGCCGACCGCCGAGGAACACCTGAGCCCGTTGCGCGAGGTCGTCTGGAACATCCCCACGCCTTCCTGTTCCGCCCCGTTGAAGTCGGCGTTATAGGGCAGGCCCTCCTGCTGCGCGGCCTCAACAAACGCATCACAGATCTCGCGCTTGTCGTGAATGTCCGAGACCTTGAGCGGCCCGCCCGCGCCGTGCAGGTCAGACGCGCCGTGCTCATTGTCCTCGGCCCGCTTGAAATAGGGCAGGACATCCTCCCAACCCCAGCCGACATTCCCCAGCTGCCGCCAATGGTCGTAATCCTGATGTTGCCCGCGGATGTAGATCAGCCCGTTGATCGCCGAGGATCCGCCCAGCACCTTGCCTCTTGGCCAGTGGATGCGGCGGCTGTCGAGCTCGGGCTCAGGTTCGGTGTCGTATCCCCAGGAGATCGGTGAGTGCATGGTCTTGTAGTAGCCAACCGGCACGTGGATCCATGGGTTTCGATCCTTGGGTCCCGCCTCCAGCAGCAGCACCTTGCTCTTTTGGTTCTCCGACAGACGCGCGGCCACGGCACATCCCGCCGAGCCCGCGCCCACGACAACGTAATCCCACTCCCCCGACATGGTTCAGGCGCTCCGTTTGGTGATGATCTGCGGCGGGTCGAAGGCGGTAACGGGCGGCGGGTTGTCCTCGCGCTCGACCCGCACGAGGCAGGAATGTGCCGCCGGGCCCTGACCGATTTCGGACGTGCCGAGGTCATGGGTCAGCACGTTCGGATTGCCGTGTTTGCAGAGCGGAGGTTCTGCTCCGGGCTCCGCCGGATCGAACCACGCCCCTGTCGAGAGCTGCACCACCCCGGCCATCACTTCGTCCGAGATCCGCACGCCCGCCAGACAGGCTCCCCGTTCATTGTGCACGCGGACCACATCACCTGCCTTGATCCCGCGCACCGAGGCGTCGGCGGGGTTGATGGTGATCGGCTCGCGCCCGGCAATCTTCGAGGCTTGGCTCACGCGGCCCGGATCGAATTGGGAGTGCAGCCGTGTCTTCGGTTGGTTGGAGATCAGGTGCAACTCGTCCGGAGCCGCAACCCCTAACCATTCACGCGGCGGGATCCAGGCGGGATGCCCCGACGTGCCCATCCCCGCGACCGCGTCCGAGCCGATCTCGATCCGTCCCGAGGGCGTGGTCAGCGGAGCCGCCTCCGGGTTCTTGCGGAACTCCCGCATCATCACCGGCTCGCGTGGGTTGGGCGGGAGGCTCATGGTCTCGCGTTCACGAAACTCCTCCAGGGAGGGCAGCTCAAACCCCGCTTCACCGGCACGCTGGCGCGTTTGGTCCCAGAGATGCTGGATCCAATCCTCGGGCGTACGACCCTCGGTGTAGACCTCCGTCAGACCCATGCGCGCGGCCAGCCCCGAGAAGATGTCGTAGTCCGAGCGCGCGTCCGCCACCGGGTCGATCGCCTGACGCATCGTGACCATCAGCGGCTCCCAATGGGTCATGCTGAGGTCCTCACGCTCCAGCACCGTCGTCGCCGGGAAGACGATGTCCGCGTGCTTCGCCATGGGCGTCCACCAGATCTCGTTCACGATGACGCATTCCGGGCGGTGCAGCGCACGCACCAGCCGGGCGAGGTCCTGATGGTGGTGGAACGGGTTGCCGCCCGTCCAGTAGACAAGCCGGATGTCGGGATACGCGCGGTCCTGTCCGTCGAAGCGGTAGGCGCCCCCGGGGTTCAGCAGCATGTCCGAGATGCGCGCGACCGGGATTGCGCCGCCGATGGGGTTCTTGCCCTGCGGCACGGCCGGGAACTTGAAGGGCAGCACCGGGTTGCCGATCCCGTTCTCCGAGGCGTAGCCGATGCCAAACCCACCGCCCGGCAGACCGATCTGTCCGAGCATGGCGGCCAGCGTGATCGCCATCCAGATTGGCTGTTCTCCATGGTCTGAGCGCTGGATCGACCAGGCCACCGTTATCAGGGTGCGTTTCTTGGCCATCCGGCGCGCGAGGTCGCGGATCGCGTCGGCGGGCAGGGCGCAAACATCGGCGGCCCATTCCGCATCCTTCGGTCGCCCGTCCGAGGCCCCCGTCAGATAGGGCTCGAAACGGTCCCAGCCGGACGTGTACTTCTGCAGGAACGCCCGATCTGCCAGGTCCTCCGTCCACAGCGTATGCGCAAGCCCCAGCATCAGCGCCGTGTCCGTGTTTGGACGCGGGGCCATCCACTCAGCTTCGAGGCTGTCGATCATGTCGGTGCGCAGCGGGCTGACCGAGACGAACTCGCAACCACGGGCGTGCGCGGCCTCCAGCCCTTCGCGGAGGGTGTGGCGGCCCACCCCGCCCGATGTCACCTGTGCGTTCTTCCGCGCGAGCCCGCCGATGGCGACGATCAGGTCCGTGTGCTCGCCCACCACGGGCCACGAGGTCGCGTTGTTCAGCACCACCTGCTTGAAGTCGCCGACCACATGGGGTGCGATGGCGTAGGCGGCGGCGTAGGAGTAGTTCGCGATGGACGCGGTGTAGCCCCCGGCGCAGTTCAGGAACCGGTGCACATGGCTTTGCGCGTGGTGGAAGCGCCCCGCCGAGGCCCAGCCATAGGACCCGCCGAAGATCGCGCTGTTCCCGTGGTCGCGGCGGACCCGGTCGATGTGCTTGGCGGCGAGGTCCAGCGCGGTGTCCCAGTCGACCTCGACGAATGCCTCGCGCCCGCGCCCGGTGCGATCAGCGTCCGGCCCGCCTTCAAGGAAGCTCTTGCGCACCATGGGCGCGCGGATGCGGGTCGGGTGGTCGATCATGTCGACGATGCCCGGCCCGATCACGGCGGGATCGGGGTCGTCGGCATAGTCGCGCACGCCGGTCACGCGCCCGCCCTCGACCTCGGCGTAATAGGTGCCCCAATGGGTCGAGAACGGAGTGACGCGGGGTTCGGCTGTCTCGGTCATGAGGCCCTCATTCGGCGGCGGCAGGCGTGTTGCGCCGCATATCGTGGTTCAGAACGTCGGTCGTGTGGTCGGCGATGGCGAGCGAGCTGGTCAGCCCCGGGCTCTCGATCCCGTAGAGGCCGATATAGCCCGGCAGCCCGTGCGCGCCTGCTCCGTCCACGCGGAAATCGGCAGCGTATTTGTCCTGCGCATTAGTGAGCTTGGGCCGAATGCCGGAATAGTCCGGCGTCAGCACGCCGTCCGGCATGGCGGGCCAGTACCGCCTGATCGCTGCGTAAAAGCTCTCGGAGCGTGTCGGGTCCACGGCATAGGTCGCCTGATCGGCCCAGTCCGCGTCCTCCAGCCACTCGACGTCGGGGCCAAAACGCCCGCGGCCCTGCAGGTCGATGGTGATATGGACGCCGAGCCCGCCGGTCACGGGGGCGGGGTAGATCAGCCGCTCAAAGGGCGCTTTGATGGCCAGCGAGAAGTAGTTGCCCTTGGCGGTCCATTGCTTAGGTGCGTGTGCGGGGGCCAGCCCGGGCGCACCCAGGCCGGCGGAATTGACGACCTCGCGGGCATGGAGCGTCATCGGCTCCTCCCCGCCGGTGGTCACGGTGAACCCTCCCTCCACGATCGCAATCGCGTCCACTGGTGTGTTCAGCACCAGCATCGCGCCGTTCAGCTCCGCCTCTCCCAACAGCGTCAGCATCAGAGCATGGCTGTCCACGATCCCCGTCGAGGGCGACCACAGCGCGCCGTCGCACTGCAGGTTGGGCTCCATGGCGCGGGCGTCTGCCGAGGACATCTCGCGCAGATCGTCCACCCCGTTGTCCCGCGCACGGGCGGCTATCCCCTTGAACTTCTCGACCTCATCCGGTGAGCAGGCAACGATCAGCTTGCCGCAATTGTTGTACGCGATCCCGTGCGCGTCGGCATAGGCGTAGAGCTTCTTCTTGCCCTCGACGCACATGCGCGCCTTCAGACTGTCCTTGGCGTAGTAGATGCCGGCGTGGATGACCTCGGAATTGCGGGCGGACGTGATGGTGCCGAACGCGTCCTCGCGCTCCAGCACCAGCACCTCGCGGCCCGTCAGCGCCAGTGCCCGGGCCACGGCCAGCCCGACCACGCCTGCGCCGATGACGATGGTCTCCACCTGTTCCATGGGCTTGTTCTGCCCCCAGCCGCGCGGGCGCGCAAGGGTTGCGGATGCGCTATCACAAGGCCAATGTCCGGAGCATGAGCAGGCCAGCCCACCGCATCCAACGCCTCGCCGACGGCATTACCCGGATCACCGAGACCGGGGTCGCGCCCTGGCTGCGCTGCAATATCTGGCATGTGCGCGGGCGGGACCGGGATCTGGTGATCGACACCGGCATGGGGCTGGACCCGTTGAAGGCGACGATCATGGCCGAGACCGACCGGCCGCTGCACGCGATCATCACCCATGCGCACTTCGATCATTCGGCGGGGCTCTGGGAGTTTGATCACCGGCTGGGCCATCGCTGTGAGGAGCCGGTCATGGCAGCGCCCGACTGGGACAACACGGTCTATGGAGGCGGTTGGGAGGTGGCGGAACTGGTCGATCCTGCCCGCTATCCAGGGTTTGACCCTGCAACTTACCGGGTCCGGCCTGCGCCCCTGACCGGCTACCTGGACGAGGCGGACGTGGTAGATCTGGGGGATCGGGCGTTTCAGATCCTGCACCTGCCCGGCCACTCGCCTGGGTCTATCGGGTTGTGGGAGGTCGGCACACGGACGCTGTTCTCTGGCGATGCGGTCTATGACGGGTTGTTGCTGGATACGTTGCCGCATTCGGAGCCCGAAGTGCTGTGCGCGACGTTGGAGCGGATACGTGGGCTTGGGGCCGAGACCATCCACGGTGGCCATTTTCCATCATTCGGCGCTGAGCGCTTGGATGAGATCGTGGACGGATACCTCGCAGGCGGCCAGCGGATTGAGGATTTCCCGAAGTGGATGACTGCCCAGGTCTGTCCTGCTGAGAGGTGGGTGGACTGATGCCGGATCTTGCGCAGTTTGGGGAACTCGGCCGGGCCGAACAGGAGTTCGTCGATGCCGCAACGGCGGGGGAGACATGCACCCTTGGCGACGGCTCCTGTCCCGAGGCGGATGCGGGTCCGGGGCGCACTGTGCGTGCCGAACTGGTGCGCTGGTTCACGCTCGGTGGCGGGGCCGACCAATTGCTTCACGAGAAGGGGGTCAGCCTGAAGGGCGCGCTGATCACCGGTCGGCTGGACCTGTCGGGCTCGTCCAGTGATTGCGATCTGAGCCTGAAGACCTGCCGGTTCCAACGCAGACCCGTGCTGAAAGGCACCCATCTCCGGTCGCTGTCGCTGGCGGGGTCGGAGGTGACGGGCCTCGATGCAGGCGGGCTGAGGCTGGACGGCAGACTGGCCCTTTCGGATGGGTTCACGGCGACGGGGCCGGTGACGCTGATCCGCGCCCAGATTGGCTCGGATCTCGATTGCCGGGCAGGGCGGTTCCATGCGGAGACCTCGGATTCGCTGAACGCGGACGGGGCGAAGATCGGCGGTTCGGTGTTCCTGATGGGTGCCCGGGACGGCGACGCCGTGACGCCCTTCGAGTGCAAGGGGACAGCGCGCTTCGTCTCCGCCAGCATCGGTGACAGCGTCATGGTGCTGGACGCCTTGTTCAACAGCGGCGAGCAGAAATACGCGCTCTCCCTCGCGCTCGCGCAGGTCAAGCGCCAGATCACGCTGAAGAAGTTCCGGCGGTTCTCCGGTCGGCTGAACCTCTCGGGCACCTCAACCTATTCGCTGAATGACGACCCGACGGAGGATAACGCGCCGCGCCGCCTTATCCTGAACGGGTTCTCCTATGTGCATTTCTCGGCCAAAGCGCCCATGGATGTCTCCGTCAGGATCGACTGGCTCGGACGGCAGAACCCGGAGGAGTATGGGCAGGACTTCTGGCTGCAACCTTACACGCAGCTCGCCAAGGTGTTTGCGGCGATGGGCCATGATGGGGACGCACGCCAGATCCGGGTCGAGAAAGAGAAGCGCCAGGGCGAGGTCAGCCTGCGCCTCGCCCGCAGGGAGGGCCGTTGGGGGCGGTACATGCGCGTGTGGGCAGGCGACCGCTTCATGCGCTTCGTGATCGGCTATGGGTACAAGCCGCATCTCTGCCTGTTCTGGATGGTGGGGATCCTGCTCGCGACGACGGTGTTCTTTGATGCGGCGTGGAAGGCCGGGGATATGGCGCCGGGCGCGCCGCCCATCCTGACCTCGGCGGCGTGGCAGCAGGCGGTCGTCGATTACCCGGTGCACACGGCGCGGGAATGGGGCAAGGGGCCGGGCAAGGACTACGAGACCTTCCACGCATTCGCCTATGCATTCGACCTGTTCGTGCCGCTGGTGGATCTGGGCCAACAATCGGCCTGGGGGCCTTCGACCGAACGCGGGCCACTGGGGCGGATCGGCTGGTGGCTGCGCTGGGTCTTGGAAGTGGTTGGCTGGGTGTTCACGGCCATGGCCGCGGCCGCCGTGACCGGATTGGTGCGCCGGGACTGAGGGGCCTGTGATCGAAAGGACTCACTCGCGAATCGGTCGCCTGCATCGCGCGATTTGCACTTCTCCCGGGCAGCAGGGCGGGTATGATGCGCGGATTACCGGGGCAAGAGACCCCGTCGGGCAAGAGCAGGGCATCATGGACCGTCTGAACTGGACGCAGTTCCTCGCACCGGGGGCGTATATCTTCCTGATCGGCGTGATCGCGATTTTCGCGCATTCCGGTCTGCAGGGGGATCATGGGCTCGCGGCGTACAATGATGCCCAGGAAGAAGCGGCCCGGATGGAGGCGGAACTCGACGCCTTGACCGCCGAGCGTGAGGCCCTGGCCAACAAGGTCGAGCGCCTTTCGGAGCGCTATCTGGACCTGGACCTTCTGGAGGAGCGGGCGCGGAATGTGCTCGGTCTGGTGCGGTCCGACGAGGTGGTCGTTCGCTAGCGGCTCGTCCGCCGCAAGGTTCCGCAACGTCAGATCATGCGCAACTTATGTTGCAGCGCAGCATAAACTTCGCAATCAAATTAACCTTTGTTTTCGTGCGCCGCGTACGTTTTCCTTCTAATAGAGCATCCCAACGGCGATAACGACCGACGGATAGAAAATGGGAGGATCCTATGGCGCGTAAGGCAACGGCCTCGAAGGCGGCCGCATCCAAGACCCCTGCCAAGAAGACGGCGACGCGGCGAAGTCCTGCGAAGAAGAACCTCCCTCCGGCGGACGAACTGCTCGGCTATTACAAGGACATGCTGCTGATCCGGCGCTTCGAGGAGAAGGCGGGGCAGCTTTACGGCATGGGGCTGATCGGCGGGTTCTGCCACCTCTATATCGGGCAGGAGGCCGTTGTGGTCGGACTCCAGGCCGGGTGCCGTGAAGGCGAGGATCAGGTCGTCACCTCCTATCGCGACCACGGTCACATGCTGGCCTGCGGCATGGATGCAGGCGGCGTGATGGCCGAGCTTACGGGCCGCGAGGGCGGCTACTCCAAGGGCAAGGGCGGGTCCATGCACATGTTCTCGTCCGAGAAGAAGTTCTACGGCGGGCACGGGATCGTCGGCGCGCAGGTGCCCATCGGGGCGGGGCTCGCCTTCGCCAATCAGTATCGCGGCAACGACAATGTCAGCCTTGCCTATTTCGGGGACGGGGCCGCGAACCAGGGCCAGATCTACGAGACCTTCAATATGGCGGCGCTCTGGAAGCTGCCCTGCATCTTCGTGATCGAGAACAACCAGTACGCCATGGGGACGGCGCAGACGCGCTCGACTTCGACCCCTGCGCTCTACACCCGGGGCGAGGCGTTCGGCATTCCGGGCGAGGAAGTCGACGGGATGGACGTGCTCGCGGTCAAGGATGCGGGTGCGCGCGCGGTGCAGCACTGCCGTTCGGGTGCGGGGCCTTACATTCTCGAGGTGAAGACCTACCGCTATCGCGGCCACTCCATGTCGGACCCGGCCAAGTACCGGACCCGCGACGAGGTCTCGAAGATGCGCGAGGAGCGCGATCCCATCGACGGCCTGCGCAAACTGATCATGGAGAACGGCCTCGCCGAAGAGGACACGATCAAGAACATCGACAAGGATGTCAAAGCGGTCGTCAACGACGCGGCGAAGTTCGCGCAGGAAAGCCCGGAGCCGGCCGAGCCGCAACTCTGGACAGACATCTACGCCTGAGGGGGACGTCAGATGCCACATTTCGAGATCCATGCGACCGATGTTGGTCGTGCGATGGACTTCTACACTGGTCTCTTCGGATGGTCGTTCTCGCCAATGGCCGGTGCTGAGGAGGTTGAATACCATCTGATCGGCGGACCCGGGATCGGCGGGCATGCCGATTTGACGGCGGGGATCATGCGCCGGATGACAGACGCACCCGCCGCCGGGTCGCCTGTTCGGGGCGGCACCATGACGTTTGAGGTCGGAGACTGCGACGAACGCTACGCCTGGGCGCTGGCCAATGGCGGTGCGGAAGCGTTGCCGCCGATGGACTATCCCGACATCGGGCGTTGCGCCTATGTCGAGGACGGCCAGGGAAACATCGTCGGAATGATCGCGCCAGTGGCAGGAGGCCAATAAGATGACAATCGAAGTACTCATGCCGGCACTGTCGCCCACCATGGAAGAGGGCAACCTCGCCAAGTGGCTGGTGAAGGAAGGCGACACCGTGTCCTCCGGCGACATCATTGCCGAGATCGAGACCGACAAGGCGACCATGGAAGTGGAAGCCGTTGACGAAGGCGTGGTCGGCAAGCTGGTCGTGGCCGAGGGCACCGAAGCGGTGAAAGTGAACGCCGTGATCGCGGTGCTGCTGGAAGAAGG
>JBCDID010000029.1:0-15609 GCA_038749355.1 Pseudomonadota bacterium
CAACAACCTCGAGACCGACTTCTACATGCTGGGCTGGGGTGTGCCGACCTATGACTCGGAGTACATCTTCAACTTCCTGGTGCACACCAAGGGCGAGAAGTACGGCTCGTGGAACGGCACCCGGTATTCGAACACGGATCTGGACCCGATGATCGTGTCGCTGGCCTCCGAGACGGATCTGGACAAGCGCAACGACATGATCGCCTCGATCTGGTCGAAGGTGCAGGAGGACATCGTCTATCTGCCGATCCACCACCAGGTGCTGAACTGGGGCATGAAGTCGAACGTCGAGACTGTGGTGGCCCCGGATGACGCCGCCAAGTTCAAGTGGTTCACGTTCAAGTAAGTCAACCGCAAGCAAGCCAACCGTAGGGTGGGGTTGAACCCCACCCTACCCTTGGGGGCAACGCATGTTCTCCTATATCCTCCGTCGTGTCGGTCAGTCCGTCATCGTGCTGTTATGCGTCGGCCTTGTGGCGTTCTCAATGTTCCGTTTCGTGGGCGACCCGGTCGAGAACATGCTGGGGCAGGAGCGCACGGATGCAGACATCGACCGGCTCCGGGACAAGCTCGGCCTCAACGACCCCTTTCCGGTGCAGTACTGGAACTTCCTGATCTCGTCGGCACAGGGCGAGATGGGCGTCAGTTACCGCCAGGGCCGGCCCGTGACCGACATCCTCGCCGAACGCGCGCCCGCAACGCTGGAACTGGCGGCGGTCTCGGGTGGCTTCGCCATCCTCTTCGGCATCATCTTCGGCGTCTACACCGCCATTCGACGAGACGGCTGGCTGTCCAATTTCATCATGTCCGCAAGCCTCATAGGGGTCTCCCTGCCGACTTTCCTCATAGGCATCCTGCTCATCTACATATTCGCGGTGGAGCTCAACTGGCTCCCATCGTTCGGGCGCGGGGAGGTCGTCGATCTTGGCGGCTGGACGACGGGTTTCCTGACGGTCAGCGGGCTGAAAGCGCTGATCCTGCCCTCGATCACGCTGGGGCTCTACCAGATGACATTGCTCATGCGGCTTGTGCGGGCCGAGATGCTGGAGGTGCTCCGACAGGACTACATCCGCTTCGCCCGCGCGCGCGGGCTGACCGAGCGCGCCATCAACTTCCGCCACGCGTTGAAGAACACGCTGGTTCCGGTGATCACGATCACGGGGCTCCAACTTGGCTCGATCATTGCCTTTGCCATCATCACCGAGACGGTGTTCCAGTGGCCGGGCGTAGGGCTCCTCTTCGTGAACGCCATCCAGTTCGTCGACATCCCCGTGATGGCGGCGTACCTGATGCTGATCTCGGTCCTCTTCGTGGCGATCAACCTCGCCGTGGATCTCCTCTATGTGGCGGTTGACCCGAGGCTCAGGTCCGAGAAGGGCACAGCATGATCTGCAAAGCAAACCCAACATTGGCGGCTGGGCCGCGCGCGGGGTGGGTGGGCAGCGTGCATCATCTCCCCGGCACTCTGAGGGTGCCAGGGAGCGCGCGGCCCAGCAAAGGGCAATCCCTATGAGCGCGCTCGCCAAAGCATGGCAGTCGGACATCATGTGGTCCTTCCGCCACTCGCCCGTCGCGGTGATCTCGGCGCTGGTGACGCTAGTCATGATCCTGTCCGCCGTCTTCGCGCCGCTGGTCGCCCCCTACGACCCGCACAACCCGGCGACGCTGAACCTGATGAACGGCTTCTCGGTGCCGATGGAGCCCAACGCCTTCACGGGCGATGTCTTCTGGCTCGGCTCGGACGACCAGGGCCGCGACGTCTTCTCGACCATCCTCTACGGCATGCGCATCTCGCTTTTCGTGGGCTTCATGGCGGTGCTTTTCGCGCTGGTGCTGGGCGTCACGCTGGGGCTGCTGGCGGGTTATCTCGGCGGCTGGGTCGAGACGCTGATCATGCGCATTGCGGATGTGCAGCTCACCTTCCCCTCTATCCTGATCGCCATGCTGATCTTCGGCATCGCCAAAGGCTTCACGCCCGTGGACATGCGCGACCAGATGGCGATCTGGGTGCTGATCATCGCCATCGGGCTCTCGGACTGGGTTCAGTTCGCCCGCGTCGTGCGCGGGGCCACGCTGGTCGAGAAGCAGAAGGAGTACGTGCAGGCCGCCCGCATGATGGGCCGCCCGTCCATTGCCATCATGGCGCGGCATATCCTGCCGAACGTGCTGAGCCCGGTGCTGGTGATCGCGACGATCTCTCTCGCGCTGGCGATCATCGCCGAGGCGACGCTCAGCTTCCTCGGTGTCGGAGCGCCCCCGACCCAGCCCTCGCTGGGCACGCTTATCCGCATCGGGCAGGGCTTCCTGTTCTCGGGCGAGTGGTGGATCCTGCTGTTCCCCGCGCTCGCGCTGCTGGCACTGGCCCTATCGGTGAACCTGCTGGGCGACTGGCTGCGGGATGCGCTGAACCCGCGATTGAGATGAATATCTTTGACAAGGACATTTGAGATGAAACACCTTGGCCTGTGCCTCGCCTTGATCGCGGTTTTTGCGATCCCCGCACGTGCTGATGATCTGGCCGCGCGTACGGCTGCGGCGGAACGCTACGTCGCCTCGCCAGCAGTCGTCGACATGTTGGACAAGATGTTGTCCGGTGACACTGTGTTGAAAGCGATGGAACAGAGGGTTGCAAGCCTGAACCAAGCCCAGCGGACCAAGCTCCAGCAGATCATCAGTGAAGAGTTTCAGACGGTGAAACCGGCCGTACGCACTGCGATGATCGAAACCACCGCGAGCATGTTCACCCTCAAAGAGATCGACGCGCTCGCGCAGTTCTACAGCACGCCTGAGGGCGTCAGCATTATGCAGAAGATGCAGGACTTCTTCCCAGCGGCCATGAACCGCGTGCAACCCGACATGGCGAGGATGCAGCAGAGGTTGGCGGCGAGGATCACCAAGGAACTAAAGTGACCAAACCTCTCCTTCATATCGACGGTCTGACGGTCGAGTTCCCGACCCGCCACAAGATTTTCGTGGCGGTCAACAAGGCTGAACTGACCGTCGCGCCGGGCGAGATCCACGGGCTCGTCGGCGAGTCTGGTGCTGGCAAGTCCACCATCGGCGCGGCCGTCATGGGGCTACTCGATCGGCCCGGGCATATCACCGGTGGGGCCATCGATTTCCAAGGGGAGACGATCTCGGGCCGTGATGCCGAGGCCATGCGCGCCCTCCGCGGTGCGCGGATCTCGATGATTTTCCAGGACCCGCTGACCTCGCTCAACCCGCTCTTCACGGTGGAACAGCAACTGGTCGAGACCATTGTCGCGCACCTCAAGGTCTCGGAGGCAGAGGCCCGCCAACGCGCGCTCGACCTTCTCACCCGCGTCGGCATCCCGGACCCGAGCGTGCGGATCAAGCACTACCCGCACCAGTTCTCGGGCGGCATGCGCCAGCGGGTGGTGATTGCACTCGCACTCTGCTCGGAACCCGAGGTGATCATCGCAGACGAGCCGACCACGGCGCTCGATGTCTCGATCCAGGCGCAGATCCTCGAGCTCATCAAGGAACTCGCCCGCGAGCGGCAGGTCGGCGTCATCCTCATCACCCACGATATGGGTGTGATCGCGGACACCACGGACCGCGTGACGGTCATGTACCAGGGGCAGGTGGTGGAGAGTGGCCCAACGGCGGAGGTCATGGGCACGCCCACCCACGAATACACGCGCAGCCTGATCGCCGCTGTGCCGCGCCCGACGCTGAAGGTGCAACGCTTCCCGCAGATCTCATATGGCGGCCGCGAGACGCGGTTCGCCATCGAGGACCTAGCGCGCAACTGGCCGCGCCCGGAACCCTCGCGCACCGGCAAGCTGTTGCAGGTCGAGGGGCTGACCAAGCGGTTCATCCAGAAGCACTCGATCTTCCCGTCGCGCCGCGAATACCTGACGGCGGTGGACGATGTCAGCTTCAACATCCGCGATGGCGAGGTATTCGGCGTGGTAGGCGAGTCGGGCTCCGGCAAGTCCACGGTCGCGCGCATGATCGCGACGCTCTACGAGGTCAATGGCGGGCGCATCCTGTTCGACGATGTGGATGTGACGGACCTGAAGACCAATGCGGAGCTGGAGGACTATCGCCGCCAGATCCAGATGATCTTCCAAGACCCGTTCTCCAGCCTCAATCCGCGCATGCGGGTGGACGCGATCATTGCCGAGCCGGTAAAGCATCACCGCCTGCTGGAAGGCCGCGCCATTCAGGACCGGGTGGACGAGTTGCTGGACCGCGTGGGATTGGGGGCAGAGGCCGGACGCAAGTACCCGCACGAGTTCTCGGGTGGGCAACGCCAGCGGATCTCGATTGCGCGGGCGCTGGCGACGCAGCCTCGGTTCCTGATCTGCGACGAGCCGACCTCAGCGCTCGATGTGTCCATCCAGGCGCAGATCCTGAATGTCCTGAAGGACCTTCAGGAGCATCTGGGACTGACCATGCTGTTCATCAGTCACGACCTGCCGGTGGTGCGCCAGATGTGTGACCGCGTCGGCGTGATGCGCCACGGCAAGCTGGTTGAGGTTGCGGAGACGGAAACCCTCTTCGCCGCGCCGCAAGAGGCCTATACGCGCGAATTGCTCAGCCTGATGCCCAAGCTGGAAGGTCTGTCGACCCAGGGACTTGCAGAACTGGCGGGCTAGTGCGCCTTCCAAGCAGGTTCCGTCGCAAGTGTCCCGCCGGACTCCGGGGTCTGCCCCTGGTCCTGTGGCGATGGAACCGGTGCGCACGGCACCCTTTCCAGCTCCGAAAAATATCTATCGATAGTTGGTCTTGATGTGCCTGGCTGCCATTTCGACAGTTTCCTGATCCAGGCGTTCTACGAGGCAAACCGTCCAGTGGCGATGGTCTGTCATGCGCCGGCCATCCTGCGTGACATCAAGCTGTCCAATGGTGCGTACCTCGTGAACGGGCTGAACCTGACGGGCTTCAAGAACGATGAGGACACGGAGATCGAACTGCTCCACCACCTGTTGTTCTCGCTGGAGGACGAGCTTGTCGGGCGGGGTGCCAACTTCATCAAGAAGGGCAACTGGGAGCCGAATGTCGTCGAGGACGGGGCGCTGATGACGGGGCAGAGCCCGGCCTCCGCACCTCCGCTAGCGGAAGCGCTGTTGCAGCGGTTCGCATGATACGTTTGGCCGGGGCGACGCGTTTGCCCTGGCCGCCCCATCGCCTGGGAGCATGTCAGCCTCGTGCTTCTTGCTGCCACGGCGAGGCTGCATGGGCCGTCCTGACCTGTGGCAGCGTTCGACAGCGTATGCTTCTGCTAAGAGGACGCTATCCGCATGCGCGACCGAGCTGAGGGCCGAGCGTCGCAACTCCCAATCCCATTGAATTACTCGATCTCTCCTCTTACCGGCGATGCCGGTCACCCCTTCGGTGACCCCTCTTTTATGCGCCTCCGGATGTCCGACATAAACAGTGCGATATTGACCCGGCGGGCGGCAGAGCTACAAAACTCCCAGCGACTCTAGAGGAGATGTTAAACGATGTTGAAGAAAACGCTGATCGCGGCACTTGCCGTGTCCATCGCTGCGCCTGCGCTGGCAGCCGGAGAGGTGAACGTCTATTCCTATCGTCAGCCCGAGCTGATCAAGCCACTGACGGATGCCTTCACTGAGAAAACCGGAATTGCCGTGAACTCAGTGTTCCTCAAGAAGGGCATGGTGGAGCGGCTGAAGGCCGAGGGCGACCGCTCGCCCGCCGACCTGATCTTCACCGTCGACATCTCGCGTCTGGCCGGCGTGGTGAACGCGGGCGTGACCCAGGCGGTCGAGTCGGACGTGCTCAACACCAACATCCCCGCCGAGATGCGCGACAAGGGCAACCACTGGTTCGGCCTGACGGCGCGCGCGCGGATTGTTTACGCTTCGAAGGACCGGGTCGCCGAGGGTGAAGTGACGACCTATGAGGACCTGGCCGATCCCAAGTGGAAGGGCCGGATATGCATCCGCTCGGGCATGAACGCCTACAATCTCGCGCTGACCTCGGCCGTGATCGGGCACCATGGCCCCGAGACGGCGAAAAGCTGGCTGGAAGGCGTGAAGGCCAACCTGGCCCGCAAGCCGCAGGGCAATGACCGGGCGCAGGTCAAGGCGATCTGGGCCGGCGAGTGCGATATCTCGGTGGGCAACACGTACTACATGGCTTTGATGCTGAAGAAGGACGAGCAGAAGGGCTGGGCCGACAGTGTCCGCATCGAGTTCCCGACCTTCTCCAACGGCGGCACGCACATGAACATCTCTGGCATGGCGATGACCAAGGCGGCTCCGAACAAGGAGAATGCGCTGAAGCTGATGGAGTTCCTCGCGAGCGCCGAAGGTCAGAAGATCTACTCGGAGATCAACGCCGAGTACCCGGTGTTGAGCTCGGTCAAGGCGTCGGATCTGGTCGAAAGCTGGGGCGCGTTCACGCGTGACGAGATGGCGCTGACGGCCATCGCGGCGAACCGTCCGAAAGCGGTTGAGCTGGTCGAAGAGGTGGCCTTCGACGAGTGATCCGTTCATTTGGATCAAAGAGGAAGGGCGCCTCCGGGCGCCCTTTTTCGTTGCTGGTGCTTTCCCTGTCGGGTCATGGTGGACGCTACGCTGGAAGTGGAACTTCGACATGGGCCAGGCCAAGAAACGCGAACTGAGCCTGAAGGGTCTGGAGCTCTTCCAGATCTGTGCGTCCAAACGCTCCCTGCAGGAGGCTGCGGCAGAGACCGGGCTTTCGGTCAGCACCATCTCGCATCACCTCCACGCGTTGGAGGACTATCTGGGTGTCGCTCTGTTCGATCACCAGCGTCGGCCCATGATGCTGACACCTAAAGGTCGCGTCTTCCTGCTCGGCATCGATGACGCCATGCAGGGGCTGCGCCGCGCGACCGCCGAGGCCGTCTCCGGCGATATTGCAAATGCCCGCCAATTGCGTCTTGGCTCGATCGAGGACTTCGACAGCGATGTCGTGCCGGAACTGGCCGGGCAGCTCTCGCTGCACATGCCGGAATGCGAATTCCAGATCCTGACCGACTCGAGCCATGCGATTATAGACATGCTGAGACGGCGCGAGCTGGATATCGGCATCACGGCAAGCCCGCCGGAGCGGCTCAAGGATCTGACCGATCTGCCCCTCTTGCGCGATCCATACGTGGTCGTGCTGCCCGCGTCCTGGACCGGTACGCCAGAGGAGGTGGTCGAGGGGCGCGCAGACATGCCCTTCCTCCGCTTTTCGTCGAACCTGTTGATGGCCAAGCAGATCGAGTCCCAGCTCACCCGCTTGCGCGTGACCCCGCCCATGGGTTTTGCCTGCTCGAACAGTCAGACACTGATGGCGATGGTGGCGTCGGGGGCAGGTTGGACGATCACAACGCCGCTCCTCTTCGCCCGCGCCCGGCGCTTTCAGCAGGAACTGCGCATGTGCCCGTTTCCGGGAAAGCAGTTCGCGCGGACCCTGTCGATTGTTGCGACGCCGGATTGTGCGCATTCGGTGGTGGATTTGCTCGACGCAAGGTTCCGGTCCCTCGCCTTTGCCCGGGTTGTTCAGCCTTTGTGGAAGGCCGAACCCTGGCTGAGGGACAGCTTTCAGATCATTGATTAGGAGGCTGCTGCCTGAAGTCTTTCGTCAGTGAAGAATGCGGAAACGCTGGCGGATCTCCCGATCCTGCGCTGTGCTGAGATACTCCGGGTGGTGACTGGCCAGAATCTCCTTCGCCCGGGCCTTGGCACGGGTCCAGGCATCCTCCGCTCCCCGCTCCTCCCAGGTCACGGGCGCCTCCCGGTCCGCCAGCGCGGGATAGTAATAGTCGCGCTCCATGGCCTCCAGCGTATGCTGGCCACCCAGGAAATGCCCCTCGCCCAGCACCGCGTCACGGATCGCGTCAAAGCCCAGAGTCTCGTCCGTGACCTCGACCCCGCGCAGCATTCGGTAGCTGTGGGCGTGCATCTCGTTGTCCAGCACGAACCCCTCGAAGCTCGCGCCCAATAGTGCTGCCGTCATGCCAGAGCTTTCCGAGATCATGTTGCCGCCCGCCAACGCCGCCGCGACCGAGGTCAGCCCCTTCTCCGCCCCGTATTGCGCATCGATGGCCTTCGCATCGGTCATGGAGGCGGCCACGCCGGATGGCAGACCCAACCAGTTCGAGATCTGCGCAGACGCCGCGTTCATCAGGGCCGTTTCGCCGCCTCCGCCGGCGAATGCGCCGCTCCGCAGATCCACTACGAAGGGCCAATTGGCGAAAACCATCGGGTAGCCGGGCCGGATCGCGTGGACCATGACGAGGCTCGCCAAGGTCTCCGCCAGCGAATGCGCCAGGAAGCCCGCCAGCGTCGCCGGAGCCGTCGCCCCCGCCTGCGCCGCCGTGATGCAGGACATGGGGATGTTGTGGTCGATGCAGGCATAGACCACGTCCACCGCGTCCTCTCCGTAGCGTAGGGGCGAGATGATTGGGCTGATATGTGCGAAGAGGAACGGCCTTGCCGAGAACTCTCCGGGCCCGCCCGCCGCGATATCCAGCAACTCGACAATCGGGGGCACATGCTCGGCCAGCGTAAACGCGGTCGCCACGGGTTTGGTCGTGTTCCTGAGCAACGCATAGGCCGTGTTCACGTCCAGGTCGAAATTGTCGGGCACGTCCGTCGCGATACAGCAGCGGGTGAACCAGGCGACGTTCTCCAGCGAGTCCTGCAGGCGGGTGAAGTCGTGCAGATCGGCAAGCGTCGCCGCCCGATAACGCCCCGTATCGATGTCCAGTGTCTGCACAGCCGCCCCGCCCGTGCCGAAATAGACCCGGTCACCTCCGATCTCAATGGTGCGATCAGGGTCGCGCCCGTGCAGTGTGATGGTCTTAGCAGCGCCTGCAATCGCGTCCTCGGTGAGCGCGCGCGGGAACAGCAACCGCTTCCCATCGACCTCTGCTCCGGCGGCCAGAAGATCCCCGCGCAGCCGGTCCGGCGCCTCCCCCATCCCAAGCCGCGCGAGCAGGTCCAAAGCCGTATCATAGATCCGCCGCAGGTCATGATCCGACAGCGGGCGATACGCGCCGCCAAGCCCGCCCGGCGGGCTCGGATTGACGATGGGTTTCGCCGCGCGCACTGCGTGCCGCTGCTTGCGTCCACCCCCTCTGCCCTGGCGCATGGCATCTCCTCCCTACCCTCGCCCCGTCAGAAACCCCGGAACGGGAATGGATGCAAAACCAACTTCCTTATTTCGAAATTCTCGAAAATTAATTTCGAAAATTTCGAAATAAGGAGTTTCAGATTGCCTCCGCCCCGCCCCTCTGCCCATGTCGCCCCAACCAGGGAGGGGCCCATGAAATCGCGCACCAAAGTCGTTGTTATCGGAGGCGGGATCGCCGGGTGCTCGACGCTCTATCACCTCACCGCCGAGGGCTGGACGGATGTGGTCCTGGTGGAGCGCAACGAGCTGACGTCGGGCACCACATGGCACTCCGCCGCACAGGTCACGAACTTCGGCATGAACCAGACGATGGTCGGGCTGAAGACGCATTCGATCAACCTCTACCAGGAGCTGGCAAACGATCCCGACTACCCCATCAACTACCACCACGGCGATGGCGGCATCCGGCTCGCGAACACCGAGGCGCAGATGCAGGGCTACCGCCATTTCGCCTCCATGGCGCACGGGATGGACGTGCATTTCGAGGTGATCGACGCGGAGGAATGCGCGCGCCGCCACCCGCTGATCTCGACCGAGAACCTTGTGGGTGGTCTCTGGGACCCGCTGGACGGCGATATCGACCCCGCGCAGCTCTGCCAGGCACTGGCCCGACGGGCGCGCAAGGCGGGAGCCGAGGTCTACCGCAACACGCCGGTCACGGGCCTCACCCAGCACAAGGACGACACCTGGACCGTGCAAACGGAACACGGTGACATCGACTGCGATATCGTGGTCAATGCCTGCGGCTACCGGGTCAACGAGGTGGGTGCCATGATGGGCGTGCACCATCCAGTTATGTCCATGGAACATCAGTACTTTTTGACCGAGGAGATCCCCGCGATCCGCGATGCCGGCCACCGGATGCCGCTCCTGCGCTGCCCGATCAGCGACTATTATTGCCGGCAGGAGAAGATGGGCCTGCTGGTCGGTTTCTATGAACAAGACTGCAAGACCTGGGGCATGGACGGGATCGATCCGAACTTCGTCAACGCGCTCTGTCCGGATGATCTGGAGCGCGTGACGGACGTGCTGGAGGGCGCATTTGCCCGTATGCCTGCGTTGACCGAGACAGGCATCCACACGGTCGTCAACGGCCCGATCACCTACACCATCGACGGCGCGCCGCTGGTCGGGCCCATTCCGGGCAAGCGCAATGCCTTCTGCATCATCGGCCTGCGCGCGGGGTTGGGCGAGGGCGGCGGGCATGGCTGGCTGCTGGCGCAGCAGATCGTGCATGGTGAGGCGTGCTATGACACCTGGGTGCTGGACCCGCGCCGCTTCACAGGCCATGCGAATGTCGAGCTGACGGCGCTGAAGGCCATCGAGGACTATCAGAACGAGTTCCGCTTCCACTTCCCGCATGAGCACCGGCCTGCCGGGCGACCCGCGAAGACGACGCCTCTGACGCCGGTTCTGGAGGCTGCGGGGGCCGAATTCACGGTCGTGAACGGCTGGGAGCGGGTCGAGTACATCAAGCCCACGCCGGATTTTCACCCCTCGTTGAGCTTTGGGTTCGATGAGGCGTTCGACGTGGTCGCGGGCGAGGTCACCAATATCCGAGACAATGTCGGGCTGACAGAAGTCAATGGTTTCAACAGGTTCGAGATCACGGGCGCGGATCGGCACGCCTTCCTTGACCGCATGTTCTGCGGGACCGTGACCCAGCGCGAGGGGCGCGTGGGTCTCGGCTACCTCCTGAACCACCATGGGATGGTAAAGGGGGAGGCGACGGTGGCCAATCTGCCCGCCTCGGATCGTGGTCCGGCGCGGGTATGGTACGGGTCCGCGGCGGCCAGCGAGTTCCATGACATGGACTGGTTGCGCGCCCATCTGCGGGCGGATGAGGACGTTCAGATCCGCTCGCTGACCAATGACCAGACCATCCTCGTGCTGGCCGGGCCGAGATCGCGGGCGGTTCTGTCTGCCGCCTCGCGCGCCGACTGGTCGCGCGAGGCGTTCCCTTGGCTGTCGGTGCGCGACTGCTTCATTGGGCATGCGCCTGCGACAGTGATGGGCGTCAGCTTCTCGGGCGAACTGGCCTACGAGATCCACGTACCGAACGCCTCACTTTACGCGGCCTATCTGGCGCTTCGGAAAGTGGGGGAGGCGCTTGGGTTGCAGCTCTTCGGCGCGCGCGCGGTGGAATCCATGCGGCTGGAGAAGGGCTTCCTGCAATGGAAATCCGAGCTGATCACCGAGTTCGACCCGTTCGAGACGGGGCTGGAACGGTTCGTCAAGCTGGAGAAGGGGGATTTCGTGGGACGGGACGCTTTGCTGAAGCGCCAAGAAGAAGGTCTCCGACGCAAGCTTGTGACGCTCCGCATCGACGCCACCCACGCGCCCGCGCATGGCGGGGCCTTGCTGATGGACGGTGACCGCGTCGTGGGGACGATCACATCGGGCGATTGGGGGCACCGGGTGGGCATGAACCTCGCCATGGCCTTTGTGGAGCCCGCATTTGCCGATGTTGGCGCGCGGATGCAGCTTGACCTCTGCGGTGATCTCGTCCCCGCCGAGGTCATCCCACCCGCGCCTTACGACCCGGCCATGACCCTCTGCCGGAACTGCCACAACGGTGCATCACGTGTCCAAGTACACTCTGGATGCACCCTACGCGGCGCCTGAAATTCAAGCGCCGTATAGGGTGTCATCCAAAGCCACGCTTGCGTGGCGTGATGCACCCTTGTCTGTCCTCAGGATTGTGGGCCCGCGTAATGGGGGAGCTGTTCGGTCCGAAAGTTGTGACCCTCGCCTGCTAGGCTGTCGAGATGGTCCGCGATATCCTCCAGCCGCGCTACCCAGACGTCCTTCTCGGCCATGGTTTTCTCCAGCCACTGCTCCACTAGCCGCCAGCGTGCCAGCCGTCCGGTCAGGAAGGGGTGTACGATCAGCATGAAGAAGCCGCCGGCCTCGTATTGCGCGTCGAACTCCTCCCAGAAACCTGCCAGCCCGGCAGACGGCCCGCGCACGGGCATCATGTAGCCGATCTCGTCATAATGGGCGAAGGGCGGCCAGTCGTCGTTGCCCCAGTGGACCGGCATCTCCCACAGGCCCCCCGCCCCCGTGGTCATCCGGTAGGGAATGTCATCCGCCATCAGCGAGCTGTCATAACGGATACCGTTCACCATCAGCAAGTCGATCACCTGCTGGGTCACGTTGTAGACCGGCGCGCGGTAGCCGCGGGGCCTCAACCCACTGATCCTTTGATGTGCGTCCATCGCCTTCTCGAACGCTTCCGCCTGTGCAGCCCCCTTCGTGACAATGGGATCCTCATGGATCCAACCATGATGGCCGATCTCGTGGCCGTCCTTCAGGATCGCCTCGACGGCCTCGCCGTAATTCTCCAGACACCAACCGGGAATGAAGAAACTCTGCTTGATCCCCAGCCGACGATAGGTGTCGAGAATGCGCGGGATCGCGACCGTCGGCCCATACCGGCCCATCGAGATGGGATAGAGCCGGTCGTGGCTGTCCTCTGGCCGTGCGATATGAATGAGGCTGTCCGCGTCCATGTCGAAGGTGATCGCCACTGCACAGCGTGCGCCGTTCGGCCATGGGATCGGGTTTGCGATCATGGTGCCGCGCCCTCCCAGGCAAGCTCTGCGATGGGTGTCGAGTTTCGGTCTTGCCCACCCACCCGGACGCGGCACCTCAACCGTGTGTGCTTTGTGACCGACATGCTCAGCCTTCCGTGATCAGATGGGCCGCGTCTGGTGCCCAGTGGAGATGGAACTGTCCGCCCGCGTGCAGGTCAAGCTCGCCGAGCTGGCGTTCCGGGACCTGAACCTTCAGCTCCGTCCCGTCCTCGGCCTCGAGGAATAGGGTGACCATCGCTCCCACAAACTCCTCGGAGATGAGCTGGCAGGGAATCGAGCTGTCTTTGGGCGTGCGCGAGATCTGCATCAGGTCCGCCGCGATCACCATGCTCACCTGCGCGCCCGCCGGGGCTCCCTGGGCTGCAAATGTACCGAAGGGCGTCGCCACGGTCTCCCCGGTCGAGGCGCCGGAGATGATGTTGTTCCGCCCCACGAACTCGGCGACGAAGCGGTTGGCAGGCGCGCGGTAGATCTCCCGCGCCGTGCCCGCCTGCGCAATTCGGCCCTGGGACATGATCACCACGCGGTCGGCCATGGCGAAGGCCTCTGACTGTGAGTGGGTGACGTAGACGAAGGTGATGCCAAGCTCGCGCTGCAGGCGGGTCAGCACGCCCTGCATACGGATGACGAGGTGGGCATCGAGCGCCGATAGAGGTTCGTCGAGCAGCAGGATCTGCGGCTCCGTCACCAGCGACCGCGCGAGCGCCACGCGCTGGCGTTGCCCGCCGGAAAGCGTGTCGATGGGCCGTTCCGCAAACTCCGAGATCCCGAGCCTGTCCAGCCATTCCATGGCCCGCCCGCGCCGGTCCGCATGCGAGATCTTGCGCATCTTCAGCCCGAACTCGACATTCTCCCGCGCGTTCAGGAACGGGAAGAGCGCGAGCGACTGCCAAACCATGGGCGTGTCGCGCTCATGCACGGGCACATCGTTCATCACCCGGCCCCCGATGCGCACCTCGCCGTCGGTCGGGGCCTCCAGCCCTGCCAGCATCCGCAAGGTCGTGGTCTTGCCGCAGCCGGACGGTCCCATGATGGCGATAAACTCACCCTGCGCGATCTCCAGATCCAGATGGTGGACCGCCGTGAAATCGCCGAACCGCTTGGCGACGCCGGAGAGAGTGACGAGAGGTTCGGTCATGTGCGCGCGACCCTTGAGATGAAGAAGACTTGGGCCGCGACGACCAACGTGATCGAGGTCAGGAAGACCAGCGATCCGATGGCGTTGACCTGCGGGTCGATATTGCCGGTGACGATCTCGAGGATCACGACCGGCACGGTCTTGTTGAGGCCCGAGACGTACCAGGCGACCATGAACTCGTCGAACGACACCGCCGCCGTCAGGCACGCCGCCGAGATGATGGCAGGGCGGCAGAAGGGCAGAGTGATCTCGCGGAGTGCGGTCCATTCCGACGCGCCGAGGTTCCAGGCCGCAGCCTCGAGGTTCGGGTCGATCTGGTTCAGGCGGAGCCGGATGATTGCCATGGCGAAGGGGGCGGTCAGGACAGAGTGCGCCAGGATGATGGACCAGAGCTGCCCTGACGCGCCGATCTTCGACAGCCACGCCAGCATCGCCAGCGCCATGATGATGAGCGGGATCGTCGGTGGCAGCAGGATGAGCGCGAGATAGGCGCCCTTGAAGCGGAAGTTGTAGCGATAGTCCGTGTAGGCCGTGCAAAAGCCCAGCAACGTCGCAATCACGCAGGTGCAGGCGGACACGATCAGGGAGTTGAGGGCTGCTTCCGCGTATTCCGGTTTGGCGAAGATAGTCTCGTACCAGTGCGTCGTGAACTCGCCCAGCGGGATCGTCGGGAATCGGTCCGAGTTGAACGAGAAGACCGCCGAGGCGAGGATCGGCGAGAAGATGAAAACGAAGACCAGCGCCAGCCAGCCGAAGAGCGCGATGTTGACGACGCGGCTCATGCGCGGCGCTTCCTGTAGGCCAGCCAGATGGCGGTCGCGGCGATCGTGAAAAGCGTCAGCATCATCATGACGGCAACCACGGCTGCGCGCGGCCATTGCTGGCCGGACTTGGTGGTATCGTAGATCAGGATCGGCATGGTCGGGGGTTTGGAGCCGCCTAGGTAATAGGGCGCTATGAAGTCGCCGTAGGAGAGGATGAAGCAGAAGAGGGCCGCGATGATGAGCCCGGTTTTGGCGAGCGGCAGGGTGACCTCAAAGAGCGTGCGCACCGGAGGGCAGCCGAGATTGTTGGCGGCATGCAGCAGGTTTCGGTCGATGTTCGCGAGTGCCACGGTCTGTAGGATGATGACCAGCGGCAGCGTGAGTGTCAGATAGCCGACCACGGTCCCGAAAGGCGTGTTGAGCATGGTGTAGGGGCCGAGGCCCAGCGTGCCGAGCCCTGTGTTGATAACGCCCGACTCCGCGAGGATCACGTACCAGGAGAAGGTGCGCACAAGGTAGGACGTGAAGAACGGGATGATCAGGAGCAGGATCGCCCAACGGCGCACGGGCTCGGAACAGCGGAAAGCGAGCGCGAAGGAGGCCGGGAAGGCGACTAGCGTAGCGGTGACCGTGGCGATGGCGGCCATGCCCAGCGTGTACCAGTAGCTGTCCCAGACATAGCCGCGGGTCAGCATCCGTGCCCAGTTCTTGAGCTCGAACGCTTCCTCCATGCGGTAGTTCTTCACGAGGAAGAACGACATCGCGACCATGAAGATCAAAGGGCCGAGGAAGAAGAGCGTCTGCCAAAGAATGATGGGCAGCCGGAAGGTGAGGGCGAAACGGTTCATGTGGAGCTTGCTGAGAGACAGGCGAAGTGTTCCGCCTTGCGCGCGCCCACGCCTTCGGCGCGGACCCGCTCAGCCGGTGAGCCATGTTGTGCCGCCATCGGTCCGAGGCCCATGGCGAACGC
>JBCDID010000030.1:0-15572 GCA_038749355.1 Pseudomonadota bacterium
AGTGCCTCAAGGGTGCATCACGCCTGCAAGCAGGCTTTGGATGACACCCTACACGGCGCAAAGCCCGCGAGCGCCTCTCCGGTGGAGAGGGTCAGCAGATCCGGTGCAACTCCGGAGCCGACGGTCACAGTCCGGATGGAAGAGAACGGCGAAGACGCGGCGCGGGGCTCCCCCTTGCTCGCCTTTCGTCAGCCCTGGGGTGTTGGGATGATGAAAGGAGCAAACTCATGACCCAGACCCCTTTGACGGCCCAGAAGATCGCGCTGATCCAGGCGCGCTGGCACGCGGATATCGTGGACCAGGCCCGCATTGGCCTGCTGGAGGCCCTGCCCCCCGGCATGGAGGTCGACGTCGTCGACGTGCCCGGCGCGCTCGAGATCCCGCTGACGGCGCAGCGCCTGGCGCGGACGGGCACATATGGCGCGGTGATCGGAGCCGCATTCGTGGTGGATGGCGGCATTTACCGGCACGACTTCGTGGCGGGCACCGTGGTGGATGCGCTGGTGCGCGTGGGGCTGGAGACGGACACGCCCGTGCTCTCGGTCGTGCTGACCCCGCACCAGTACCAGGAGACGGAGCAACACCAGTCCTTCTTCCATGACCATTTCCGGATCAAGGGGGCCGAGGCCGCAGCAGCCGCGCTGGCCATGCTGGCGCCTGCGGAGCCCCGGCAGGTCGCGGCCTGACACTCGACAACCGGAACGTGATCTGGGACAATTCCTCATCGGTTTGAGGAATTGTCCATGCTCAACTTCGGCTGGTGGCGCGACAAGGACAACCGCGAGGGCGCGAAAACCATTGTCGACGTATTCAAGGTGGTGGTGCCTGCTCTGGTGATCGCGGGCGGGGCCATATGGGGCGTGCTCTATGCCTCTGACAGCGCCAAGCCCCCCGCGCAACCGACGATCAGTGTGACGACAGGGGACAACAGTCCCGTGGCCATTGGCGACGGAAACACCCAATGATCCGGGCGCTGGTGATCGCACTGTTGCTCGTCACGCCCGCACTGGCGCAGCAGTCCGTGACAACACGCGATTGCAGCCCAGTGGCAGTGGGCGACGACAATGTGCAGATCATCAAGTGCGGCTACTCGGCAGAGGACTACGAGAATGCGCTTGCCCGTCGCGAGGCGCAAATCCGGTCGGATCTGGAGCGTGCGCACACTGCCGAGAAACAGGTTCTGCAGCTGCAACTGAATGAAATCCAACGGCAGCGGGCAGATCTTCAGGCCTCGTATGAGCAGACCGTGCAGGAACTGGCCGCGCTCCGGTCCCGCATCTCGGATATCGGCGAAGGGGTCGAGCAACCCAAGATCGATGCGGCGAAGGAAGCACTGGCCTCAGGTGACCGGTCGAAAGCGGATGCTCTCTTCGCCGAGGTCGAGCAGATGGAACAAGAGGGCATCGACCGCGCCGCAACGGCCGCCTATCTGCGCGGTGATATCGCGGTCGTTGAACTCCGGTGGATCGACGCCGCTCGTCACTACAGCCGAGCAGCCCAGCTTGTCCCGACCTGGGAACACCTCCGCGAAGCGTCCCGCATGTCCTGGCAGATAGGACGACCGCAGGACGCCATGACCTTGGTCAGGCAACTGCGCAAACTGGCCGACGCCAGTCAGGATCCCATCAAGCAAGCCTACGCGCTCAATTCCGAGGCGGTGATGTGGGGCGAGTTGGGTCGATACGACACCGCCGCCGACATCATGTACAAGGTGATCGAGATCGAGCGGGCGTCTATCGGTGACGAGAGCGAAGAGTTTCCCTCGAGCCTCATCAATCTGGCCGGACTGCTGCACTACCTCAAACGATATGACGAGGCTACCAAGCTGAACCGCGAGGCACTCGCCGCTATGCGCAAGTTCAGCGGCGAGCAGGACTCGCGGTACACCAGCGCCCTCGCAAACCTCGGCGCAAGCCTCGAGGCGATGGGCCGCCCTGTTGAAGCGATGCAAGTTCAGCGTGAGGCAGCCGCCATCGACAAGGCGGCTTTGGGCACACGGCATCCGCAGTACGCCAGCAGGCTTGTCGTACTGGCCGACACCCTGCGTTCGTTGGAGCGCTTCGGTGAGGCAGAGGCGCTCTATCGCGAGGCCATGGAGATTGAACGACAGATCCTCGGGCCACTGCATCCGAACTACGCCGGATCCCTGAACAATCTGGCCCTGCTCATGCAGGAGCTTGGAAGGTTCGACGAGGCGAAACCGCTCTTCAGGGAAGCGTTGGCCGTGGCTCGGCAGGTACTGGGCGACGCGCATCCCCATACCCGGATCGGCGCAAAGAACCTCGCAAAGCTGCTCCGTGAACGGTTTCCCGAAGACCCGGCATTGGCGGAACTCGAAGCCGCATTCGGATCGGATATAGGGAGGCCGTGATGTTGCGACGTCTCATGGTTGCCGCGGTCATGGCCGGCGCCCTCTGGAGCGGTTCGGCAGCGGCACAGCAGTCCGTCAAAACCCAGGACTGCAGCCCCGTGGCCGTGGGCGATGACAACGTCCAGATCATCAAATGCGGGTATTCGGCGGAGGACTACGAGAATGCGCTTGCCCGTCGCGAGGCGCAGATCCGGTCGGATCTGGAGCGTGCGCACACTGCCGAGAAACAGGTTCTGCAGCTTCAACTGAATGAAGTCCAACGCCAGCGGGCAGATCTTCAGGCCTCCTATGAGCAGACCGTCCAGGAATTGGCCGCACTGCGGTCCCGCATCTCGGACATCGGCGAAGGGGTCGAGCAAGCCAAGATCGATGCGGCAAAGCAAGCGCTGGCCTCAGGCGACCGGTCAAAGGCGGATGCCCTCTTTGCCGAGGTCGAGCGCCTTGAACAGGAATCCATCGCCCGCGCAGCGGAAGCCGCCTATCAGCGCGGTATCATCGCCGAACAGGAAATCCGGTTTGCAGACGCCGCGGATCACTTCTCAAAAGCAGCGCGCATGGTTCCCAACAACGCCCATCTCGACGCCGCTCAAGACCTCGCGTGGCGCGCTGGCCGGTTTAAGGCCGGATACCGGTTCGCCCTGGAACGTCTGGACCATGTTGTGTCCAAGTTCGGCTCACATACCCAAAAGCACTCGGAGGCATTGAACGATCTCGCAGTCATGTTGAAGGAAGCGGGTTGGTACACACACGCAGAGCGCCATTACCGCGAAGCCATCGAAATCGACATGATCACGATCGGAGATCGCCATCCAGATCATGCCATCGTGCTCAGCAATCTGTCCAACCTCCTGCGCAAGATGGGACGCTATGAAGAAGCCGAACCGCCGATCCGCAAGGCGCTGGATATCGGCAAACGCACGATCGGAACCCAACATCCGAACTATGCACGTCGACTGAACAATCTCGCCATTCTCCTGATTGACTTGAAGCGTCCTGACGAGGCGGAGAGCCTGTTGCGCCAAGCGCTTGAAATCACCGCAACGGCTCTGGGCACGACGGATCCCGAATATTCTGTGAGACTGGCCAACTTGTCGGACTTTCTGAGGGTAACAGGCCGCCCCAGAGAGGCGGAACCGTTGATCCGACAAGCGATAGAAATCACCAAAGCAACCCTCGGCCCGGAGCATCCGGTACACGCCCAACGCCTGAACTACCTTGCGAACATCTTGAGTGATCTGAGTCGGTTAGACGAAGCAGAGCAGGTCTACCGGGATGCAATCAAGATTGGCCGACGAATCCTTGGTCCCAACCATCCGGACATGGCAACAAGATTGAACAATCTCGCGATCCTATTGGAGAAAGCACGGCGGTACGAAGAAGCCAAGCCAATCTACGGTGAGATGATCGAGGTCGCGCTGCAGGGTCTTGGAAAGGAGCATCCCAGAGCCAATCGAATGGCATGGAATTACGCTGACTTGCTGCGCAAACACTTCCCCGATGACCCTGCTTTGGCGGAACTCGAAGCCGCATTCGGATCGGATGTAGGGAGGCCATGATGTTGCGACGTCTCATGGTTGCCGCGGTCATGACAGGTGCTCTTTGCACCGGTCCAGCAGCGGCGCAGCAATCGGTCACCACGCGGGATTGCAGCCCGGTGGCCGTGGGCGACGACAATGTACAGATCATCAAATGCGGGTATTCGGCAGAGGATTACGAGAACGCACTTGCACGCCGCGAGGCGCAGATCAAGGCGGAGCTGCAGCATCGGTTCTCGGAAACGCGCCGTGCGGATGATGCCGAGCGCAAGCTGTTGGGGCTCGAGTTCGCCGAGGTCCAACGGCAACGCGCAGACCTTCAGGCCTCCTACGAGCAGACCGTGCAAGAACTGGCCGCGCTCCGATCCCGGATCTCGGATATCGGCGAAGGGGTCGGGCAACCCAAGATCGATGCGGCAAAGGAAGCGCTGGCCGCAGGCGACCGGTCCAAGGCGGATGCCCTCTTTGCCGAGGTCGAGCGCCTTGAACAGGAAAGCATCGACCGCGCGGCGGAGGCCGCCTATCAGCGTGGCAGGATTGCCGAGCAGGAAATCCGATGGGCTGATGCCGCAAACCATTTCTCCAAGGCTGCGCGGTTGGGACCATCCGTGACCCGCGTCCACGCGGCTCAAGAACTGGCATGGAGGGCCGGGCGCTATCGGGCAGGCTATCGTTTCGCACTCGAACTGCTGGACCTCACAATTGCGGAGCACGGCGAGAACACAACGGAACATGCAACAGCACTGAACCAACTGGCACTCATGCTCAACGAAGTGGGTCAGTACGAACAGGCTGAGCCGCTCTACCGCAAGGCCATCCAGATCGACAAGGCTACGATCGGGGAGAGGCATCCAGCCTATGCGGAGCGACTGAACAACCTCGCAACCTTGTACCAAGACACCGGGCAATACGCGAAAGCCGAACTGTTGCATCGACTCGCGATGCAAGTCCGAAGAGCACCATTTGGTGCGAGGCATCCGCAGTACGCGCAAAGCCTCAGCAACTTAGGAGCGGTGCTACAGCAATTGGGTAGGTTTGGCGAAGCGGAGCCGCTTTACACCAAAGCTATCGAGATCAGCAAACAGACGATTGGTGACAGGCACCCGACCTACGCAGTACGCCTCAACAACCTTGCAAATCTGCTCATGACCATCGGCAGAAACGCCGAAGCGGAACCGCTGCTCCGTAAAGCCATAGATGTCGACATTGCAACACTTGGTGAAGGCCACCCCTCTACGGGCGTTCATTTAAACAGCCTTGCCGTTCTGCTAGACCGGATGGATCGCCATCAGGAAGCCGAAGTTCTGCATCGTCAGGCTATCAAAATCGCCGAAGATACGATCGGGGATCAACACCCGGAGTATGGCAAGCGCCTAAGTAACCTTGCTGTTTGTTTGTCCGCTCTCGGTCGTTTGGTTGAGGCCGAACAGCTCCTGTTGCGCGCAATCGACATCGACATAAAGACGATCGGTGAAGCGCATCCAGACCACGCCATTCGGTTGAACAATCTCGCGGGTGTCTTGCGTCGAATGAATCGGTTTGCCGATGCGAAGCAAGCTTATGAAAAGATGCACAAGATCGAATTGGCTGGTCTAGGAAGAGAGCACCCTTCCACAATCGCTGGCGCGCGAAGCTACTCGCGCCTACTCAGGGAACGCTTCCCCGATGACCCTGCTTTGGCGGAACTCGAAGCGACGTTCGGACCAGATATCGGAAAGTAGCGATCAGCCGGCCGATGTACACAGGGATATGGCGGATATCCCCGGACTTCATAGCCCAATATCCCATTAGCGGATATCGGTGAGGATGTATGTCGGGATGTACTTGAGGACGTCCTATCCGCGCTCGCGCATCAGGCGGGCCTTGTCGCGTTGCCAGTCGCGTTTCGCCTCGGTCGCGCGTTTGTCCGGCGCCTTCTTGCCTTTGGCGAGCCCGATTTCCAGCTTCGCCCGGCCCTTGTCGTTGAAGTAGAGCTTCATGGGCACCAGCGTCATCCCCTGCCGCCCCGTCGCCTGCCAGAGCCGTGCCAATTCTCGCTTGTGGACCAATAGCTTACGCCGCCGCCGCTCCTCGTGGGAGAACGCGTCCGATTTGGCATGGCTGAAGGGCGGGATGTAGGAATTGACCAGCCAGAGCTCGCCGTTCTCCACCGCCGCATAGCTCTCCGTGATGTTGGCCGTACCCTCGCGCAGCGCCTTGACCTCGGAGCCTTCCAGCATGATCCCGGTCTCTAGCGTGTCCTCGATGAAATAGTCATAGCGCGCGCGCCGGTTCTCGGCGGCGGGACGATTTACAGGTTTCTTTTTCTTCTGAGCCATGGGCTGCGGGACATGGGACGAAACGGGCGCGGCGTCAAGCGGGGAGGCTCAGACCGGCGCCATTCTTCGTTTAAATCGAAGAGTTCCTGGGATTGTTCGGTCAGGCCGAAGAATTAACCACGAATCCGTACCCTATTTCCACGCGAACCGGGGTTGGTCGTAGTGCGCCACCCGGGTCGCAAGCCCACGCAAACAGACCTCGCGGAACTGGTAGATCACAGATGCGGTCGGCGAGAACATGGTCGTCCCGACTGACGGGAAATCCGAGTACAGAACGGGCCTATCCTCGGTCTCACCCGGCTCGAAGAGCGGGATCGCATCGCTGTCCAGTTCCGTGAACGGGATGTGGAAGACACGCGCGACCTCTTCCGGCGCGGGCGTGAGTTTCGGATCCTTCCCGCCCCAGAGAACGAAGGGCTGGATGCGAAAGCCCGAGCGCGTTGGATAGTCGTCCAGCCGCCCGAGCATTGCATCGGGGGGCAGGTCCAGACCGAGCTCCTCGTGAAGTTCCCGGAAGGCCGCCGCCTCCGCCGTCTCGCCCGGATCGACCTTGCCGCCCGGCAATGCATATTGCCCTGCATGGCGACCCATGCGATCCGGCCTCTGGGTCATCAGAATGGCGGGCCCACCGCGCACGATCGCCACAACGATGGCCACCGCCGCATCCCGGAGATCCGGCATATCGAGAGGCTGGACGTCGAACGCGTCCAGCCGCTCACGCAGCAGTGCCGGGATGTCGTCGCTCAGTTGATCAGGCCCGCATGGACCATGGCAGAGCGCACCTTCTCGCGGGTCGCGTCCGTCACGGGCTGCAGCGGCAGGCGGATCTCATCCGAGCATCTGCCGAGGATCGACAGCCCCGCCTTCGCACCAGCAAGCCCCGGTTCCGTGAACACCGCATGGTGCAACGGCATCAGCCGGTCCTGGATCTCCAACGCCTTGGCATAGTCGCCCGCGGCACAGGCGGCCTGCACGTCGGCACAAAGCCGAGGCGCCACATTCGCCGTCACCGAGATCACGCCCACGCCGCCCTGCGCATTGAAACCGTGCGCGGTCGGATCCTCGCCCGAGACCTGAATGAAGTCCTTGCCGCAGGTGATCCGCTGGGCGGAAACCCGCGAAAGGTCCGCCGTCGCGTCCTTCACACCGACAATGCGCGGCAGCTTGGCAAGCTCACCCATCGTCTCCGGCGACATGTCGATCACCGATCGCGGCGGGATGTTGTAGATGATGATTGGCAGCCCGCAGGCATCGTGGATCGCGGTGAAATGCGCGATCAGGCCGCGTTGCGTCGGCTTGTTGTAGTAGGGCGTGACGATCAGGACCGCATCGGCGCCGACCTTCTCGGCATGCTGCGCGAGGCTGATGGCCTCGGCCGTGTTGTTTGACCCGGCCCCGGCGATCACCGGCACGCGGCCCGCAGCCTGATCGACGACGATCTCGACGACCTGTTCGTGTTCGGCATGGGACAGGGTTGGGCTCTCGCCCGTCGTGCCCACCGGCACCAGCCCGCTCGAGCCTTCGGCGATCTGCCAGTCCACCAGCGCGCGCAGAGCGGCTTCATCGATCTTGCCGTCCTTGAACGGTGTCACCAGCGCGGGCATCGACCCGCCAATTGCCTTCCCGTTTGCAAGACCCATGATGTCCTCCCGTCTTGGTACCGGCCTGCTATAGGCGGGAGGAGGCGGTGCCGCAAGACGCGACCGGGACCTGTCCCACGCAAAATTGTTATGTGCCCATCACGGATTGGGGGGTGATGGGTTGGCAGGGATTTGTTAACCTTAACAGAGTTGCATTCTGTTGTTGCATCACGGAGATCCCCTTGCATAAGCGACCGGCCGTTCCCGCCCTTTTCGCATTGATCCTGTTTGGCTTTTCCGTGTTGGCGAGCCTGCCCGCGCGGGCCTTGGAGATGGGTGCGGCTCAACGCGATGGCGCCCTGATATCCGAGGCGCTGGAGATCGGCGCGGGCGGTGATTGGGGGGCAGCCCAGCAGATGGTGGCAAGCTCGGACCAGTTGCTGCGGGACATCGTCGTGTGGCGCAAGCTGCGCTCCGGCAACGGCTCGCTTGACGAATACCAAGGCTACGCGTCCCGGCGTGGCGACTGGCCGGGTGGCGACATCCTGCGCCGGGTCGTCTTCAACGAAGGCCGTTCCAGTGCCTCTGCCGGGCTGTTCGGGGCTGCACGCGAGAACTGGCGGCAGTTTTCGCGCCTGTTCAAGGGTCGGCAATACGAGCAGGCCGAGGCCTTCATCATCGAGGTCAGCACCGGGCCGGATGCCTTGGGAGACCCCGGTGTCTGGGCCGACCGGCGCATCAGCCTTGCGCGGCGCGCGGCGCGGGAGGGCCGTTGGCTGAGCGCCTATGAGGTGGCCGCCAACCATTTTATGACGCCGCTGGCGGGCTATGACTATTCCGATGCGGAGTGGGTTGCCGGATGGGTGGCCTTGCGCAAGCTGAAGGATCCGGCAAAGGCCGTGGGCCATTTCCGCCGGTTCCGGGACTCCATCGAGACGCCGATCAGCATCGGCCGGGGCGGCTACTGGCTCGGCCGCGCCTACGAGGCCACGGGCAACACTGCCGAGGCGCAGCGCTGGTACGCGGACGCCGCCCGCTTCCAGACCTCGTTCTACGGACAGTTGGCCGCAGCCAAGGTTGGAGCTCCGGGCGATGTGCAACTGACGCAAGGTGGCCTGCCGGACTGGCGGACGCATCCTGCGATGCGCTCGGACCTCGTGCGCTTGGGCGCCGTGCTCTACTTCGCCGGTGAGGATACACTGGCCATGGCGGTCTTCAGCCGCCTGGGCCAGAACCTCCCGCCGGGGGCGTTGGCACCGCTGACGCGGTTCGTGCTGGACCTCGGCCAGCCGCACTACGCCGTGCGCATCGCCAAGAAGGCCGCGCGGCGCGGCGTGGTGATCCATCCGGCGTATTACCCGCTGCACGAGATTGCCAAGTACACCTCCAAGGTCGAGCCTGCCTTCGCGCTGTCTATTGCCCGCCAGGAGACCGAGTTGAACCCGCGTGCGATCTCGCGCGCCGGTGCCCGTGGATTGATGCAGTTGATGCCCGCGACGGCCAAGAAGGTCGCAGGCTGGATCGGGGAGCCCTACTCCCGCGCCCGGCTGATCGACGATTGGCAATACAATGTGCGCTTGGGCGAGACATATCTGGCGCGCCGGACCGAGCAGTTCTCGGGTTCCTATGTCATGGCAGCTGCGGCCTATAACGCGGGGGCGGGCCGTGTCGACCGGTGGATCGGCGAGTATGGCGACCCGCGCCTCGGCGATATCGACATGATCGACTGGATGGAACAGATCCCCTTCAACGAGACCCGCAACTACGTGCAGCGGGTGATGGAGGGGCTTTATGTCTACCGCTCGCGCCTGTCCGGCGTGGCAGGTCCCATGAGCATTGAACGAGACTTGGCACGCGGCATCCGCTAAACTGGGGCGCGATGGCTGTCGCACCCATACACGAGCAGATCGCCGATACGGATTTCCGGCAGGCGGTCGACATGATGGACATGGGCGACGCGTCCGGCTTGCAGGCATTGTTGGGCAAGCGCCCGTCCCTGACGACGCACCGCGAAAGCTTCCCTGACAGCAACTATTTCAACGCGCCATCGCTGCTCGAGTTCATTGCGGAGAACCCGGTCCGTCATGACAGGCTCCCGCCCAACGCCGTCAAGATCGCCAAGATCATCCTGTCGGCAAACCCGCCCCCCGATGCGGACAGCGTTGCCGGGACTTTGGCGCTCGTATCCTCGGGCCGCGTTGTCCGTGAGGCCGGGGTGCAGGTGCCCTTGATCCAACTGCTCTGCAAACACGGCGCCGATCCTGATGCGGCGATGCCCTCGGCGCTGGCGCACGGCGAGTTCGAAGCCGTCGAGGCTTTGCTTGTAGCCGGGGCGCCGGTAACGTTGCTTGTGGCGTCAGCGACGGGGCGCACAGCCGAACTGGAAGCCACATTGCCGAACGCGGATGCAGCAACCCGGCACAGCGCCGTCGCGTTGGCCGCCCAGCACGGACATTCGGATTGCCTGCAAAAACTGCTTCATGCTGGTGAGGACCCGAACCGCTTCAATCCCGACGGTTTCCACGCGCATTCGATGCCGCTGCATCAGGCGGCCCTGGCAGGCCATGCGGAGGTGGTCCAAACACTGCTCGCCCACGGCGCCCGCCGCGATATCCCCGACCGGGCCCATCAGGCTCCTGCGGCTGGATGGGCGCATCATGGCGGCCACTCCGATTTGGCGGCGCTTCTCAGGGCAGACTGACAGAAGTCATCCCTGTTGAACCCCGCGACTGCATCGACCATGGTCGGGCAAAAGCGGAGAATCCCATGCCCATCACGACCTGTGTCTTCGATGCCTATGGCACGCTGTTCGACGTGGCCGCCGCCGCCCGCGAGGCGGCTGCCGAACCCGGGCGGGAGGCCTTTGCCGAGCACTGGCCCGCCATCGCCAAGACCTGGCGCCTGAAGCAGTTGCAGTACACATGGCTCCGCGCGGTGGCGGGTGTCCATCAGGATTTCTGGACAGTGACCCAGGACGGACTGGATTTCGCGATGGAGGAGCGGGGGCTGGACGACGCCGACCTGCGGGCGCGCCTGTTGCAGCTCTATTGGGAGCTCTCCGCCTATCCGGAGGTCCCCGGCATGCTGGCGGCACTGAAATCGGCAGGGCTCAACACGGCAATCCTGTCCAACGGTACCCCCGCCATGTTGGAGGGTGCCGTATCCGCGGCGGGCATCGGAGACGTGCTGGACGCGAGCCTCTCGGTCCAGTCCCTCGGCGTTTTCAAGCCGGATCGCCGGGTATATGGGCTGGTGGGCGAGTATTTCGGCTGCACGGCGCGGGAGGTCCTGTTCGTCTCCTCCAACTGCTGGGACGCCTGCGCAGCGGCAGGCTACGGGTTCCGCGTCGCCTGGGCGAACCGGGCGGGCGAGCCCATGGACCGCCTGCCCTGGCGTCCGCAGCACGTGGTCTCGGACCTCAACACCATCCCGGAGATCGCCGCACAATGACGGAAGCCATCACAATTGACGACATTCGGGCGGCGCGCGCGCGGCTGGCAGGCGTCGCCCGGGTCACGCCCCTGCTGGAGAGCCCGTTCCTGAACGAGATCGCCGGGCGGCGGGTCCTGATCAAACCTGAATGCCTGCAGCGCACAGGGTCCTTCAAGTTCCGGGGCGGCTGGTCGGCAATCTCGGCTCTCGACCCCGCAGACCGGGACCGCGGCGTGATCGCCTATTCCTCCGGCAATCATGCGCAGGGGGTCGCCCACGCCGCCGAACTGCATGGCTGCCCGGCGGTCATCATCATGCCGAAAGACGCGCCCGCCCTGAAGCTCGCGAATACGGCGGCGCACGGGGCCGAGGTCGTGACATACGACCGGGCCAACCGCGAAAGCCGGGAGGCTTTGGGCGAAGCGCTGGCCGAGGAGCGAGGGCTCACCCTGATCCGCCCCTATGACGAACCCATGGTCATGGCGGGCCAGGGCACATGCGGGCTCGAGATCGCCGAACAGGCGCGCGTCGCCGGGGTCGAGGATGCCGACGTGCTGGTGTGCTGCGGCGGTGGCGGGCTGACCTCTGGGATCGCGCTGGCGCTGGAAGCGGACGCCCCGGGCCTGCGCGTGCGCCCGGTGGAGCCGGAGGCGGGCGACGATACAATGCGGTCGCTGGCATCGGGCCAACGCGAAACAGCGCCCGACGCAATCCGGTCCATCTGCGATGCCATCGTCACGCCAACCCCCGGAGAGCTGACCTTCCCGGTCGTGCAGCGCCTTTGCGGGCCGGGGATCGCGGTCACGGACGAGGAGGCGCTGCGCGCAATGGCGCACGCTTTCCTGCGGTTGAAGCTCGTAGCGGAACCCGGAGGGGCTGTGGCGCTGGCCGCCGCCCTGTTCCACGGGGACGCGATCGAAGGCGACGCGGTCATCTGCACCATTTCGGGGGGCAACGCGGACCCGGCCATGTTCGCCCGCGCGCTCGGCACGCTCGAGGCCGCCTGATGGCCTTCAGCATCGCCACCTTCAACGTCAAGAACCTGATCGGGCCGGACAAGGTCTACTACCCGTTCGAGTACCTGACCGATGAGGCCTATGCCTGGAAGGTAGACTGGCTGTCGGACCAGTTGCTGGCCATGGATGCGGACATTGTCGGGTTTCAGGAGATCTTTGACGAGCCCAGCTTGCGTGACGTAGTGGCGGAATGCGACGCCAAGGGCGCCGAGATCAACGAGATCAGCCAGCCCGGGCGGGACAAGCGCTATCGGCGCCGGGCGATCTACCGGAACCTGAAATATACGGCCTACGGGCCCGATCTGAACCTGGTCTACGCCCCCAACATGCACAATCGCGAGGAGGACGGGCGGCGCCGGCCCGGTGTCGCGCTGCTGTCGCGGTTTCCGGTTGTCTCGGCGGAAGCGGTGCAGGACCTCGGCCCGCGAGCGCTTCAGACCGGGTTCCAGACGCTGGGCGGCCAGGATGCGGGAGAGTGGCGGCTGGACGCCATCTCGCGCCCGATCCAGCGTGTCGTGCTGGATGTCGAGGGGCGTCATCTGACCGTACTGAACGCCCACCTGAAGTCGAAGCATGGCGAGATGGATCGGGCCGAAGACGGCTCGCGCCCGGCGGAGAACCTGCTGGACTACGACCCGATGGGGCGGGCCATGGGCGCAATGCGGGCGGCAGTCAGACGGATGGGCGAGGCACTGGTCCTCCGCGCACTCATCCTGGAGGAGCTGGATGCTGGCCGCCCGGTGATCGTGCTGGGCGACATGAATGACAGCGTGACTTCGGTGTCGTCCGAGATCCTGTCGGGCGAACGGCCCTTCAAGAACTACGCCTGGATGCGCCGGCATGACGCAAAACGCGAGAACGAGCGGTATTCGGATGCGGAGAACACGGCCATTCAGACGGCTGTCAGGGGTGCCATGCTTGAGAGCGCAGAGCGCATGTTCACCCGGCGCGCCCACCGCGACATGATCTATACGGCCGCGTTCAACGGCGTCTATGAGAGCATCGACGTCATCCTCCTGTCCGGCCACTTTCGGGACGGTCATGCCGACCAGCAGGCCCGCCTCGACTACCTGCAATGCTTCAACGACCACCTGACGGATGGGTCGTTTGAGGAAGCGCCTTACAACAAGCTCGCCTCGGACCACGGCCAACTGGTCGCCACTCTCTCCTGGTTCTGAGCCTCTATAGACAAGAGTGCATCAACGGCGGCAAGCCGCCGAAGGATGACACCCTACACGGCGCTTATGGCGAGATCCGCGTAGGGTGCATCCAGAGGCGACTTTGAACCAACGATGCAACCGATCACCGGAAATGGCCCAAGAGCGCGGAGCACGGCAGGGCATTTACGGTCCAAACGGGTTCAAAGCGCCGATCGCGCTTGTCGCGACGTGATGCACCGCACCTCGCGCCAGCCGAAGGCGACGGCGCGAGGACATGTCGTGTGACGGGCCGCAGGTCCGGAACTCATTTTGATCCGAAATTTGTCGCGCCCGGAACATTGCACCGGCGGCGAACCCGACTAGGCTGCTCCCGAGAACAGGGAGCTCGACCATGTCCGCCACCTCGAACGATCCGCTGCTTCAACCCTATCACCTGAAGCACCTCACGCTGAAGAACCGGATCATGTCGACGGCGCACGAGCCCGCCTACTCGGATGACGGCATGCCGAAGGAACAATACCGGCTCTACCACCGGGAGAAGGCCAAGGGCGGGATCGCGCTGACCATGACGGCAGGCTCGGCCCTGGTCGCCGAGGACAGCCCCGCCGCCTTCGGCAATCTCCACGCCTACAAGGACGAGATCGTCCCCTGGCTGCGCAAGCTCACCGAAGACTGCCACGAGCATGACTGCAAGGTCATGATCCAGCTCACCCATCTCGGGCGGCGCACCATGTGGAACCACTCGGACTGGCTGCCGGTCGTCTCGCCCAGCCGCGTTCGCGAACCCGCCCACCGCGCGTTCCCCAAGGAAATGGAGGATTGGGACATCGCCCGCATCACCGCCTGCTATGCAGATGCAGCGGAACGGATGCAGGCGGCGGGACTCGACGGGATCGAGCTGGAAGCCTACGGCCACCTGATGGACAGCTTCTGGTCGCCACTGACCAATCTGCGTGAGGACGAATACGGCGGCAGCCTGGACAATCGCCTGCGCTTCGCGAACGAGGTGATCGCTGCCATCCGCGCCCGCGTCGGCCCGGATTTCATCGTGGGCATCCGCATGGTCGCGGATGAGGACGCACCCGGCGGGCTCACCCGGGCCGAGGGCATCGAGATTGCCCGGCGCATGGCAGCCTTCGGACAGATTGACTTCCTCAACATCATCCGCGGCATGGTGGACTCGGACAACAACCTGCTGGACGTGATCCCGATCCACGGCATGACCTCCGCGCCGCATCTGGACTTTGCCGGAGAAGTCCGGGAGGCGACCCGTTTTCCGACATTTCACGCAGCCAAGATCTCGGATGTCGCCACCGCGCGCCACGCGGTGGCCGAAGGCAAGCTCGACATGGTCGGAATGACCCGCGCCCATATCGCGGACCCTCACATCGTGAAGAAGGTGACCGAGGGGCGGGAGGCATACATTCGGCCTTGCGTCGGCGCCACCTACTGCCTGAGCCGCATCTACGAGGGGCACGCGGCACTCTGCATCCACAACGCAGCGACCGGGCGCGAGGCGTTCATGCCGCAGGATATCGCGCCGTCAGCAACGCCGAAGAAGGTCGTCGTGGTTGGCGCCGGGCCTGCGGGGCTCGAAACCGCGCGTGTGGCGGCGGAACGCGGGCATTCCGTGACGCTCTTCGAGGCGGCGGATCAGCCGGGCGGGCAGATCCGGCTCCTGACCCGGCACCGGCGCAAGGCGGACCTTGTGGGCATTGTGGACTGGCGCGTAGCGGAGCTCGACCGGCTGGGCGTGGAGATGCACTTCAACACCTATGCCGAAGCAGAGGACGTGACCGCCTTTGCGCCGGACATCGTGGTTGTGGCCACAGGGGGCATGCCCGACACAGAGGTCTGCGAGGGCGCGGAGCTTTGCACCTCAACCTGGGACGTGCTTTCGGGCGAGAGCAAGCCTGCAGCACAGGCTCTGGTCTTTGACGATCACGGTCAGGATCAGGGCCTTGCGGCGGCGGAGGTATTGGCGGAGGCAGGGGCGCAGGTCGAGATCGTCACGCCGGAGCGCACGCTGGGTGTCGATGTGGCAGGGTCCATGTACCCGGGCTATGCGCGCCGGTTCGCAGCACTGGATGTGCGTACGACGATCAGTACGAAGCTGAAATCGGTTGCCATGCCGCGCCACCGATTTCAGCTTCGTACTGA
>JBCDID010000031.1:0-15471 GCA_038749355.1 Pseudomonadota bacterium
CGAGGCGATCAGTCACGCCAAGGCGGCCGAGGTCCCGATGATCATCGCGATCAACAAGATGGACCGCGAAGGCGCCGATCCGAACAAGGTCCGGACCGAACTGCTTCAGCACGAGGTCATCGTCGAAGCCATGTCCGGTGACGTGCTTGACGTCGAGGTCTCGGCCATGACGGGCCAGGGGCTGGACACGCTGCTGGAGAACATCGTTCTGCAATCGGAATTGCAGGAGCTGAAGGCCAACCCTGACCGGCCAGCCGAAGGTGCTGTGATCGAGGCCAAGCTCGACACCGGGCGGGGTCCCGTGGCCACCGTGCTCGTGCAGCGCGGCACGCTGCGCACCGGCGATATCTTTGTCGTGGGTGAGCAATGGGGCAAGGTCCGTGCGCTGGTCAACGACAAGGGCGAGCGGATCAAGGAAGCCGGGCCGTCCGTGCCGGTCGAGGTTCTCGGCCTGAACGGCACGCCGGAGGCCGGCGATACACTCAACGTGGTCGAGGACGAGGCCAAGGCACGCGAGATCGCGGACTACCGCCAGCGTTCGGCACGTGAGAAGCAGGCAGCTCAAGGTGCCCGCGCCACTCTGGACCAGCTTCTGGCCCAGGCCCAGGCGGCGGACGTCAAGGAGCTGCCGCTGCTCGTTAAGGCCGACGTGCAGGGTTCGGCGGAAGCCATCGGACAGGCACTCGACAAGATCGGCAACGAAGAGGTCAAGGTGCGCATGCTGCACTCGGGCGTCGGCGCGATCACGGAATCGGACGTCACGCTGGCCGAGGCTTCGAAGGCCCCGATCATCGGCTTCAACGTCCGGGCGAACGCGCCCGCCCGCGAGGCGGCGAACCAGAAGGGTGTGGAACTGCGCTACTACTCGATCATCTACGACCTTGTGGATGACGTGAAGGCGGCGGCCTCGGGTCTCCTGTCGGCGGAGGTTCGCGAGAACTTCATCGGCTACGCCAAGATCCTGCAGGTCTTCAAGATCACGGGCGTCGGCAAGATCGCCGGGTGCGAAGTCACCGAAGGTGTGGCGCGCCGCTCCGCCGGTGTGCGCCTGTTGCGCGACGATGTGGTGATCCACGAGGGCACGCTGAAGACGCTCAAGCGCTTCAAGGACGAAGTCAAGGAAGTCCAGGTCAGCCAGGAATGCGGCATGGCTTTCGAGAACTACGAGGACATCCGCGAGAACGACGTGATCGAGATCTTCGAGCGCGAGGAGATCGAGCGCACGCTCGACTGATGCGGACGCGGCATTGGGCCTGCCTTGCGGTTCTGATCCCGGGGCTGGCCCACGCTGATCCGTGTGCGCTGGTAGACGACGGGACAATCTGGGACCATGAAGGCTCGGTGGTCTCTGTTGTCGCTATGACCGTTCTGCTGGTCACGCGGCATGAAAGTCGCCAACCACTGAGCGGCACCCCCGTGGAGTCTACGCTTTGGACCGATGATATGCCGTCTGACACGATCGGGGCGGGGAACATCTGCGATCGCGTGCAGCTCGAAACCCCGCTGCCCCTCAACAGCTGGGACCGGCTGGAAATCACCATGCAGCAGGGTGAACGGGTGCCCATCGGATTCGATGTAGCGGCCCATTCGGGCGAGTTGGCGGAACGCATTGACGCGGACGGGCGCCGTGTTGACCTCGGGCCCGGGCGGTACTTCGTGTGGCACGTCGCCGATCTGGAGCAGCCGGACTGGCGGGAGGACTTGCTGGCGAAGGCGGGCAGCGCGGGCAAGATCGACACGTCTCGTTGGGTCGTCGGCCTGCCCGGCGCGCTTTACCTTGTTCCGGTGCGGCCATGAGGGCGCTTGTTCTAGGGTCGACCGGGGGGATTGGGCAGGCCGTAGCGGCGCATCTCCAATCAGGCGGGACCGATGTGACCGGACTCTCGCGGCGCGACGGGTTGGACTGGCGCGATCCTGAACGGGCGGAACAGTTGCTCGCGAACCTCGGCCCCTTCGATCTGGTCTTCGATGCAACGGGCGCTCTCGAGATTGACGGGGCCGGGCCGGAAAAGCAGCTTGCCGCAATCGACGCTGAGGCCATGTCGGCGCAGTTTACCGTGAACGCTCTGGGGCCCGCGCTGGTGCTGAAGCACTACAAAACTCTGCTGCCACGCCAAGGACGGGCAGTCTTCGCGACGCTGTCGGCGCGAGTGGGATCGATTGGCGACAACGGGCTCGGCGGCTGGATCTCGTACCGGGCGTCCAAGGCCGCACTGAACCAGATCGTGAAGACGACCAGCATCGAGATCGCGCGGACCAAGCCGGATGCCATCGTTGCGGCCCTGCACCCCGGCACCGTCGCCACCGAGTTCGGCGCCCGGTTCCGAGGCAACCGCGAGACCCTGACACCCGAGGACTCGGCCCGGCGAATGCTGGACGTGCTCAGCGGCCTTTCGCCCGCCGACACTGGTGGCTTTTTCGCCTATGATGGCAGCCGGATCCCGTGGTGATGGACAGCGCCACGCGGCGGTGCTAGAGCCCCGCTCCTTCGGAGGACACGGACATGGCGAAAAGCAGGTTTGAGACGGGCGGCGGGCCCAGCCATCGGCAGCTGCGCGTGGGCGAGCTGATCCGGCGCACGCTGTCCGATGTGCTGATGCGTGGCGAAACGCATGAGCCGGAGCTGGACCACGTCTCCGTGACCGTTGGAGAGGTCCGCATGTCGCCGGATCTGCGGGTGGCAACCGTCTACGTGATGCCGCTGGGCGGCGTGCATGTGCGCGACGTGATCAAGGCGCTGGCCCGTGCGGCACCGGAACTGCGCCGAGCGATCAACAAGGCGGTGACATTGAAGTTCTCGCCGGAACTCAGGTTCCTGGCCGACGAGACCTTCGACCAGATGGACGACACGCGGCGAATGCTGAGCGATGAGCGCGTCCGCCGCGACCTGGATTGAGCACGTCACGGGTGCATCACGCGGTTCCTCCGGAACAGCTTTGGATGGCACCCTACACGGCGCGGGAACGTGAGGACCGCGTAGGGTGCATCCTGCGTCGTGCTTGTCACGACGAGATGCACCAGTGGTCGCCGTTAGGCGAAACGATCCGTAGCTTCGATCAACGCCGATGTGATGCCCGGTTCGCTCAGGGCATGGCCGGCATCGTCAATGATAACCAGCTCCGCCTCCGGCCAACGCGCGCAAATGTTCGCCGCCGTCCGAGGAGGGCAGATCACATCATAGCGGCCCTGCACCACAACGCCGGGAATCTGCGCAATCGTGTCCATCTCCGAAAGGATCTGGTCGTCACGTTCCAGCCAGCCTCTGTTGCAGAAGTAATGCGCCTCAATCCGCGCGAACGACCGCGCGTACCCGCCATTCAGCGGCGGTGTCCCGCGTGGGGGGCGTAAAACCGCCGTTGACGTCTCCCACCGCACCCATGGCCGGGCGAACTGCAACTGCTCGGCATCGCTGCCGGATGTCAGGCGCCGGTGGTAAGCCCCGATAAGGTCGTCGCGTTCATCCTCGGGAATGGGCTCGATCAGATCCGCCCAGGCCTCAGGAAAGAACCGCCCGGCACCGCCGCCGTAGAACCAGCTGAGCTCGTCCAGCGTCATGGTGAAGACACCGCGCAGGACCAGTTCGGTCACGCGGTCCGGGTATCGCTGCGCGTAGAGGAGCGCCAGGGTCGATCCCCATGACCCGCCAAAGACCTGCCAATGCTCAACCTCTAGATGGAGGCGGATCCGTTCCAGGTCCTCGACCAGATGCCAGGTCGTGTTTGCTTCCAGCCCCGCTGCAGGCGTCGACTTGCCTGCACCACGCTGGTCGAACAGCACAATCATGTACCGCTTCGGATCGAAGAACCGGCGCATGAACGGGCTGCAACCGGCCCCCGGCCCGCCATGCAGCACCACCACCGGCTTGCCATCCGGATTGCCGCATTGCTCGACATAAAGACTGTGCCCGTCCCCGACATCCAGACGGAAGCTTCGGAACGGTTCTGTCTGGGGGTAAAGCCGCGGGGTTGTCATCGGGTCCTTGTCATAGCTGCGGCCGAGACGCGCACGGCACCGCGGGAACATGGCCAATCCTTGTTTCCCGCACTATCTCCCTATTTCAAGCGTGAGCCGAAATTGCAACCTTGAGGAGGGTCGCATGAGTGTGGCCGAGGACGTTCGCGGTACCGTGGACCCTGCAGAGATCGCCAAGTTCGAGGCCATGGCCGAGGAATGGTGGGATCCGACGGGCAAGTTCAAGCCGCTGCACATGCTGAACCCCTGCCGTCTGGGCTATATCACCGACCAAGTGGCCGCGCAGTTCGGGCGGGACCCCAAGGCCCCCCGCGCGTTCGAGGGCCTGCGTATTCTCGATATCGGTTGCGGTGGAGGGCTCTTGTGCGAGCCCATGGCCCGGCTCGGGGCCGAGGTCGTGGGTGCGGACGCAGCCGCACGCAATATCCCGGTCGCTAAAGTGCACGCCGAGAAGATGGGGCTCGAGATCGACTACCGCCTGACCACGGCCGAGGACATGGCCGCCGCGGGCGAGCAGTTCGATGCCGTGCTGAATCTGGAGGTGGTCGAGCACGTAGCCGATCCGCAGGGCTTTCTGACCGCCTGTGCGGCGATGGTGAAGCCGGGCGGCATTCATGTCTGCTCGACCATCAACCGCAACCCGAAAAGCTACCTCTTCGCCATCATCGGGGCAGAGCACGTCATGCGCTGGCTGCCCAAGGGCACGCATGAATGGGAGAAGTTCATCACCCCCGATGAGCTCTTCGAGATGCTGACCCAGGCAGGGCTGGACCCCGTCGACCGCAAGGGCTTCGTCTTCAACCCGCTGGGGTGGTCGTGGTTCATCTCGGCCCGGGATCTGAGCGTCAATTACGTCACGGCGGCCGTCCAGCAGCCGTGACAAAACGTGATTCGCCGACGGCTCGGACTTCGATCAACGTTGTGCTATCCTATATGAAGAGTTCAAATCAGAACCGTGACCGGCCCAAAGATGCCGGCGCAATGAGGAGCAGTGCAATGAACACGTCCAAGATCACCCGCAGGGGTGTACTGGCTGGCGGTGGCGCCGGTCTTATGGCTGTGGCCGGGTGTGCCAGCAGCAACTCGATCAACTCGGCGGGATCGGTGGATGCTTCCGTGGAGCGGGCCGTCGCCCAGATGTACGAACGCCTGCCGTTCACCCAGGATATCGCCGGGCGCGCGGCAGGGATGCTGGTGATGCCGGGTATCGTGAAGGGTGGCTTCATCGTCGGCGGCGCCTACGGTGAGGGCGCGCTGCGCCTGCCGGGTGACGGTTATAGCCAGAGTGCCGCTTACTACTCGTTCGGAGCGGCCTCTGTGGGGTATCAGGCCGGGTTGCAGAAAACGGCGCACGCGCTGTTCTTCATGACCCCCGCCGCGCTTTCCAAGTTCCAGACCTCGCAGAACTGGGAGGTCGGCGCGGATGCCGAGGTGACCGTCATAGACACCGGCGTGAAGGCGGATCTGAACACGACCGTGGCGCAGCAGCCGGTGCTTGCGGTGATTTTCAGTCAGCAGGGACTGTTGGCCGGCGCGAGCCTTGAAGGCGCGAAGTACAGCCGGATACTGACTTAGTTAGCCCTACGGGCCTCGGTGCATCAACTCCGCCCTTGGCGGAGAAGGATGCACCCTACGCGGAGTTCCTCGGGCAGCGCCGCGTAGGGTGCATCCAAAGTCCTCGTCAGAGGGCGTGATGCACCGTTGACTCCCCTGATTGCGCGTGTCTCGGCTGGACCAGTGCAAGCCCAGCCATCATCAGAACCAGCGAGGCCCAGACCCAGACCGAGTGGGCCTCGCCCAACAGGACCATCCCCATGGCCACGCCGGTCAATGTCACGACGTAGCCAACCTGCGCCGCGAACACCGGCCCGGCCTGAGCAATCAGCCAGACGAACCCGCCATAGGCCAGAAGATGCGCCAGAGTCATCGCCACCAGCGCGCTCTCAGCCCAGCCTTGCGTGTCCAATTCCATCCACAAACCCGTCGCCGTCACCAGAGGCGTGATCAGCAACAGCGCACCCCAACTCAGCCCGCACAAGGTCTGGAGCGCCGTTGTCCCTGGTGGCTGATAGCGCGCGATGTAGATGTTCTCGATCGTGTAGGCGAGGCAGGTGATCAGGGACACGCCAACCCAGATTGCATCCTCGGGCTCGGGCAGGCTCGTCTCCGGCACAATAAGGATCAGGACCGCGATGGCCCCCATCACCAGCCCTGCCACCCGCCTGAACTCCGGGCGATCCATCCGCAACGCAACCGCGGCAAGGAAGGTCATGATCGGCACCGCTGCGATCACGATCGAGATCACGCCCAATGGCAGTTCCCGCATCGAGGCATAGCTCGTGTAGTTGGGCAGCGCGGTCCCAGTTAGCCCGCAGACCAGATAGTAGACAAGATGCCGCCGGTCCAACGGAAGCCTGTTGCCACGCGCCAGAAGGAACCCGGTTGCCAGCACCGCGCCCAGCAGCGTGCTCGCAAACGAGATCCCCAGTGGGTGATGTCCTTCCGTGACGATCACCTTGGAGAAATACTGCGAACTGCCCCACGCAACGCCGATGCCGAACAGTGCCAGCCAAAGCAACAGGGACGGGTTCGCGGAAGCCTGCGAAACGGAAGGGCGCATGGGAGACCCCGGAGCAAACGATTTCAAAGACGGCGCTTGGAAACGCTTTTGGCCCTGAAACCTGTGCCTGAGGTGTGATGGCGGTAACGCCAAGGCTCCGCGCGGTCAAGCCTCTCCCGCTGCCGTCACGTCCACGCCAACCGTCAACCTCTGCGCGCCCGCGCCCACTACGACGCCCGCAACCGGGCTGACATCGCTGTAGTCCCGCCCATGCGCCAGCGCCACATGGTCCTGCCCGGGCACGCAATCGTTCGTTGGGTCAAAGTCCACCCAGCCGAAGGCGGGGTCCCAGACAGACACCCAAGCGTGGCTGGCGTCCGCGCCCTGAAGCCGCGCTTTGCCCTCGGGCGGCTGCGTGCGCAGGTACCCGGAGACGTAACGCGCAGGCACCCGCAGCGCCCGCAGCCCCGCCAGCATCACATGCGCGAAGTCCTGGCAGACACCTTCCTTCTTGGCGAAGCTGTCCACTGGCAACGTATCAGCACTCGTCGCGCCGGGCGTATAGGCGAAGTCCTTGAAGATCCGGTGGGTCAGCTCCTCGGCGGCGGCGAGCACCGGGCGGCCCGGGGAGAAGCTCTCGCGCGTGTAGGCCTCTATCGCGGCATCGCCAGCCGTCATCTGCGAAGGAAAGGCAAAGGGGCCGAGCTCCGCCACCGGGCTCAGATTGCCAAGCCCCAGCGCCGTGGCCTTCGTGTGCTCCCAGGGAGAGGACGTGTCGAAGATCATCCCCTCCGGTGTCGCGCGATCCACACGGCTTGTCGCGACGATCTCCAAGGTTTCGTGCGGGCGCGAGACGGTCGCCACATGCACCGTATTGCCGAACATGTCCGTGTGACTGTCGAGGTTTTCCGGCTCGGGCGTGATGGTCACATGCGTGATCGCCACCCGTTGGCCCGGGGCGGCGCCGGGTGTCAGCCGCAGCAAATGCTGTGAGAAGACCGCGGGGTTCTGATAGCGGTAATGGGTGCGGTGGCGCACATCGAGCATCATTGCGCGCCACCTTCATCCGGGAATGCACGGGCCTGGACCAGCATGGCCTCCGGCGCGTCGGCATGGGCGAAATAGGCCCGGCCGATGAGGTTCGAGATTTCGGCGAGGTCCTCCTGGCAACGCTCGGCGAATGCCTTGAGCCCGTCCTCGTCGTCATTTCGGCCCAGCACATCGGCATCCATCAGCCGCAGTTCGGTGAGCAACGCCAGCGCGCGGCGGTGTTCGGCACGCCGGTATGGGATTTCGCTCGGCATCTCGGACAGGACGCGTTCCAAAGCCACCAACTGATATGCCAACGCACGCGGGTTCGATTCGTCCAGCACCAGAAGGTCAATCACGGCCGCTGGCTGGGCCGTCATCATGTAGCGCGACCGGTAGGCGGACTCGGAGTCCGAGAGCGTGAGCCATGCGCGCAGGTAGGTCTCCTCGCTGGCGGCAACCTTCTCGGCCAGCGTCTCGGCCATGTGCGCGATCTGCATGGCACGCTCGATCCGGCGGCCAAGCTCGAGGAAGCGCCAGGCGAAGTTGCGGGTCAGGTTCTCCTGAGCGGAGCCGGCGAAGGCCGCCAGTTCCTGCAGGCTATCCTCGATCAGGCGCGCCATGTTGGCGTTCTGGCGCATCGGGCCGACTGTCTGCCAGCGCCGGTCGGAACAGAGCCGTTCGATATAGCGCCAGCTCTCCGCCGAGATCGACGCCCGGGCCCGGAGCCCGCCCGAGCGCAGAGTCGCGATGATCCGCTGCACGCCCGAGGGCTCGTTCGCTTTCGATGTCAGCCGCTCTATCGCATCCCGGTAACGGGCCTTGCCCGAGAGGTCTTCGTCGGGTGCCGCATAAGCCTCCGCGAGGAAGGAAAGTACCTCCGGGTCCGCATCCGTCCTGTTCGCTCCCAGATAACGCCCGAGGCAGACCGACAGGATCCGCAGCACCGCCTCCGCTCGCTCCGCGTTGCGGCCTAGCCAGAAGAGTTCATCCGCCACCCGGCTGAGCAGGTCCCTGCCCGTCCGCCGCAGATGCCCCGACGAGAACTGCTGCGTCATCAGCCCCGCGGCCTGCGATTTGCGTCCTTGCGCCGCGTCGTCGGGCAGCACCCAGACATCCTTGCCAAAGCCGAGGTTCGCGGGGCGCTGCCCGGGTTCCAGAGTGCTGGCGACACCGCCGGGCGCGACCCGCCAACCTTCAGCCGTGCGACCGGCGAAGACCCGCATGATCCACGGCTTCGGAAAGATCCCCTCCGGGGTCCATGTTGGCGTCGTGGCGAGCTCCGGCATCTGGGTGGCGCAGTAGCGCTCGCCGGTCCGCGCCAGGATCTCTGCCGACTGATCCCTGCCCTGAGACTGCGACTGACCTTGCCCTTGGCTCTGGGATTGCGTTTGCCCGGACAACAGCTGATCGTGTTCCGGTCGTATCCCGGTCAGCGGCTCGATCAGCCAATCTTCCGGTTTGCCGAGCACCTGCTCCCGCGCACGATCCCCGCCTAGCCAGAGGCAGGGCGCATCCGACAGCAGCAACTCCTCGCCCAGCAGGTGCTGCGCCAGCCGGTGCGCATAGGGCGCGAGCGCACGGTAGGCGAACGCGGCACAGCCGATTGCGTTGACGATCTTCAGCGAGCCGGACCTTGCCGCCAGCGACAACGCAGGTGCGCCGAACGCCGCCCGCCCGGGCCTGTGCAGGGCATCGACCTCCGCATCCGGAACCCCCCGCAGCATCACGTCCACGCGTCTCAGCCCACCGAGCGTCTTCACGAAAGCCGCCCCCTCGCGCACCGTGAGATCCGCGGGCTCCACCAGCGCGGCGTCGAGATAGCGCGCAAAATAGGCATGGCTAAAGAACCGCGGATCGTGTTCGCCAGCGGTCAGCAGCACCAGCCGCCCCTCCCAACCCATCATCTGATCGAGATGAGCCTGAAACGCCGAATAATGCGTGGCCAACCGGCGCACGCCGAGGTCGACGAAAAGGTCCGCGTACGCTTGCGTGGTCGCGATCCGGTTGGCCAGCAGCCAGCCGTCGCCCAAGGGCGTATCGAGCCTGTCCGAAAGGATGACCCATTCGCCATCCGCCGTGCGCGCCACATCCGCCTCATAGACATGCGCCCAGTGACGCGGTGGGCGCTCCCACGCGGCGCAATGGGCGGCGAAGGACGCGCCTCCATAGATCAGCCCCGGCGGGACCAGCCCGGCCGCGAGCGTCCGGCGGTCAGTATAAACATCCGTGATCGCGGCATCCGCGAGCGCTGCGCGCTGTTCGATCCCGCGTTCCAGCTTGGCCCAGTCATCGGGCGCAAGTATCACTGGTAGAGCATCCGAAACCGGCCCCGTGGCGGTGTCGCGTGCGGCAAAAGCCAGCCCGCTTTCCGTGCGCAGCCGACCCAGATCCTCGGCCGCCGCGCCGTAGCCCTGGCCACCTACGGCTGTGAGCCAGTCCGCGAGACCGCGCCAATGGGCCCTGAGCCCACCATCCGCCGTCATGGCCTCGTCATGGCGGCCTGGCGCAACGGAATAGCCGTCCGATAGGGCGGTCCCAATAGCCTCTTGTGCGTTGGTCAGATGCAGCATTTTACGCGCGCGCGGCTCCCGTACACATTAGCCTTGCCGCCTGAGGTCGAGGGTCAGCGGGAACTCCGGGCTGACCCTTGCCGAGATGGGCTGATACGCGCCCGGCTGATGGCCATGCGGCACGAAACGCGCAAGCCTGCGGCCTTCAGCTTCCAGGTCGTTCACAGGCTGAGTATCGAAACTGCGGCCACCCGGATGCGCCACGTGGTAGGTGCACCCGCCGACAGACCTCTGCGAGAAGGTGTCGTAAAGCTCTATGGTTAAGGGTGCATGAACCCCGATTGTCGGGTGCAGGCACTGGGGCGGCTGCCAGGCACGGAAGCGCACTCCTGCAACCCGTTCATCCGAACGCTCCGTGCGCGCGAGCGGCAGCGCATACTGGTTGCATGTCACCACGAACCGGTCCGACAGATCGCCCGCCACGCGCACCTGCACCCGCTCGAGCGAGCTGTCCACGAACCGTGCCGTGCCGCCAATGGCACCCGTCTCACCCAGCACGTGCCAGGGCTCGATAGCCGCACGCAGCTCCAACCGTATGTCGCGGTAATCCACATCGCCGAGCAGCGGGAAGCGGAACTCGAACTGCGCCTTGAACCACTCGGGGTCAAGCGTCAGGTCCAGCGCGGTGCCCGTCTCCGCCAGCACGTCCAGGAAATCCGCCCAGACATAGTGCGGCAGCATCCAGCGGTCGTGCAGCGCCGTGCCATGCCGGATCAGCGGCGCGGTGTAGGGCTCCCTCCAGAACCGGGCAATCAGAGCACGCAAGACCAGCGACTGCGCCAGCGCCATCCGCGGATGGGGCGGCATCTCGAACGCGCGAAACTCCACCAGCCCCAGTCGGCCCGTGGGCGACTGCGGATCGAACATCTTGTCGATGCAGATCTCGGCGCGGTGCGTGTTCCCGGTCAGATCCGTCATCAGGTCGCGGAAGATCCGGTCCACGATCCACGAAGGCGGGTTTGGACCGGCCTCGGCGCATTGCTCCAGCGCGATCTCCAATTCGTAGAGCACCTCCTGCCGCGCCTCATCAATCCGGGGCGCCTGCGAAGTCGGGCCGATGAACACGCCCGAGAACAGGTAGGACAGCGACGGGTGGTTCTGCCAGTAGCGGATCAGGCTCGCCAGCAGGTCCGGGCGGCGCAGGAACGGGCTGTCATCCGGCGTCGCACCCCCGACCACGATGTGGTTGCCACCGCCTGAGCCGACCTGCCGCCCGTCATGCAGGAACTTGACCGTTTCCAGATGACACTGCCGCGCCTCTTCGTAGAGCGCCTCGGTCACCTCCACCTGATCCGCCCAGTTCGCCGTGGGATGCACGTTGACTTCGATCACGCCCGGGTCAGGCGTCGCCTTGATGACGTTCAGGCGCGGGTCATGCGGCGGGTTGTAGCCATCGATATGGACGGGCAGCCCTGTGTCGGCTGCCGTCTCCTCCACAGCAGCGATCAGGTCAATGTAGGCCTCAGCGTTTGGGGTCGGCGGAAGAAAGACGCAGAGCTTGCCGTCCCGCGGCTCCACCGTCACGGCAGTGCGGACGTATTCAGCGTGGATCGCGCGCTGCGGATCAAATGGCGCGGCGGACGGGGGCACACCGAGCCATATAAAGCCCGGCGGGATCGGTTTATCCGTCGGCCAGTACTTCTCCTCCCCGTTCTCAGTGTCGATGATGCGGGTGACGTCTTCGGCTTCCAGCGGAGGGCCACCCTCACCGGGGGTCTGGCCGGGCTTGGGCACCTGAAGCCGGATGGAACGTTGTGGCAAAGGAGGCCGGGCCGCGAACGGATCGCGTTGGACGATGAACGGGTACTCGGCCTCTTCCAGATACGGCAGCGATGTGAGCGGCAACCGGTACCCCGCCGCCGAGTCCCCCGGCGCCAGGTAGAGTTTGCCGCGCCTGGTCTTCCACTTCTCCGTCACCCAGCGATAGCGACGGCGGAATCCAATGGGCCCGGCCTGAGACATGGCCAGTTGCACGGGCAGCACTATGCATGTCGGCTTGCCCAGTCCCCGATCGAAGGCCTGTGCCATCTGCCGGCGCTCCAGCGGATCGTCGAGCTGGTTGGACGCAGGGTCGAGGTTCTCCGGCAGGCGGGCCTCTTGCAGCACATATGTCGCTGGGTCCTCGTAGGCAGGTTCGGCATAAATGGGATCAATGTCGAACGCCTCGGCAAGCCTTTCAGTAAAAACCTGCGCGTCGGCCTGGGTCGCTCCCTTGGTCTCCTCGGTGGCAATCAGGTCGGGCGCACCCCATAGCGCCTGCCCGTCACTCCGCCAATAGAGCCCGAACGCCCAGCGAGGGAGCTGTTCCCCAGGATACCACTTGCCCTGCCCGTAGTGCAGCAACCCGCCCGGCGCGAAACGGTCCCGCAACCGGCGGATCAGCTGGTCGGCATAGGTCCGCTTCGTGGGGCCGACGGCCTCGGTGTTCCACTCGTCGGCATCCCGATTGCTGTCGGCAACAAAAGTTGGCTCGCCGCCCATGGTGAGGCGCACATCGCCGGTGGAGAGCAGGTCGTCCACCTTCTCGCCCGCTGCATTGATGCGCGCCCAGTGATCATCGGTGAACGGGTAGGTGACGCGTGGCTCCTCGCGAACGCGGCGGACCTCCATGTGGTGGGAGAAATCGACCTCGCACTTCTCCAGCGCGCCGGTTATGGGAGCAGCGGAGGACGGCGCAGGGGTGCAGGCGAGCGGGATATGGCCCTCTCCGGCAAAGAGGCCAGAGGTGGGGTCGAGCCCGATCCACCCCGCACCCGGCGCATAGACCTCGCACCACGCATGCAGATCGGTGAAATCCACATCGGTACCGGTGGGACCATCCACAGCTTTGACATCAGGGGTGAGCTGGATCAGGTAACCCGAAACGAACCTTGCAGCGAGACCTAGGTCGCGCAGGACATGGACCAGCAGCCAGCCTGAATCGCGGCAGGAGCCGGAGCCCTTTTCGAGCGTCTCCTCAGGCGACTGGACCCCGGGTTCCATGCGAATGGTGTACGCAACCGCATCTTGGACCAACTGGTTGACCTCGACCAGAAAGTCATTGGTGTTCTGAGGCTTCCGATTGACCGCCCCCATGAACTCTTCGAAGAGCGGTCCGTGACGTCCGGTTTCAAGATAGGGCGCGAGGTCTTTCGCAAGCTCCGGCTCATAGGTGAACGGGAACTCCTGCGCGTGATCCTCGAGGAAGAAGTCGAACGGATTGATCGCCGCCATATCGGCGACCAGATCGACCGTCACATCGAAGTGGCCGGTTTTCTCGGGAAAGACCGCACGCGCGAGCCAATTGCCGAACGGGTCCTGCTGCCAATTCAGGAAGTGCCCGTCGGGCTCGATTCGTTGGGAAAACGACAGGATGCGCGTTCGGGAATGCGGCGCGGGGCGCAAACGAATGACCTGCGGACCCAGATTGATCCGCCGATCATAGCGATAGCGCGTCACGTGCGTGATCGCCGCATTGATGCTCATGGCTGCCTGCCCCGCCGTCCTGTTGTGCAGAGCAACATGTTAACGCGTGTTCGGCGCTGGATGTCAACGGGCGCAACTGTTTGCGCCGCGTCTGCCGACGGGGTCGGGTAGAACTTGGCGCAGGTCCCGACATGCCGCGCGGGCGGGACGTCTACGATCGCAGGACGGTGACGCGCGGCTTCGACCGGCTCAGTGCGCGTCGTGCCGCCGTCCGTACTTCTCCCGGTAGAGCGTCTGCGCTTGGCCAACCCAGTTGTCGCGATCGATCCGGCCGGGAAACGCCTCTATCGCCTCGTTCACCCAGGCGACATCCTGCGGGGTGAAGTTCGCAACCTGATGGAAGAGGTAGACACCCTTGTCATTGAGGATGCCCTCCATCTTCGGCCCGACGCCCTTGATCGTCTTCAAATCGTCGACCTCATCCGGCCGTTCGGCAAGAAGCGAGGCCGGGGGCGGGCCAGCAGGGGTAGGCTCCTCATTGGCAGGGGACGACGTTTCACCGGCAGAGGCCGAGTCATCGGCGAGAATCGGCTCCGGGGTCAGAACCCGCACGGGCTCGACCGGCGGGAGTGGTGCGGCAACCGGCACCGGATCAGGTTCCGGCGCGATTTCCGCGTCATCTGCTTCCGCTTGTTGGGAAGGCGAGGCCTGCTGCGCCTCCAACCGGTGGCGCAAAGTTGCCACCTCCCGTTCCAGCCGGTCCACCTCCGCGCCACATGCCTGGAGCTGACCCTTCAGATCAGCTGAGCCGTCCACGGAAGTCCGCGCGCTCGCCGCGCCCTCGGCACGGGCGGCCGCCAGCCGGGACCTGTACCCCCATCCCCAGACCAGATAGCCCAGCACCAGCCCCAAGAACGCCGCGATGGCCAGATAGATCAGAATTTCGATCATGAGCTCTGTCATGGCTGTCTGGTCCTCTCCCGATCCGGTCAGTTCTCTTGCGCGGTCCAGACGAACTCGATGCGTCTGTTCTCCGCCCGGCCTTCCGGTGTGTTATTGCTGGCAATCGGCTGGGTCTCGCCGAGACCGCTGGCTCGCATCGCATCGGCACGTACGCCACGGTCGGCGAGCGCATCAAGCACCGCCTGCGCGCGTTCTTCGCTCAGCTTCTGGTTGGCCTGATCGTTGCCCAGCGCATCCGTGTGACCCGCGATCTCCAGCGTGATCACCGAGCTATTCAGGCAGCGCACCGCCACTGCTGCAAGACTGTTCAGAAGGCTACGGCCCTCCTCCTCGATCCGGGCTGAGCCCGTTAGGAAGCGGATCTTGTTGTCCACGAGCGCCGTCTCGATCTCCGACTCGCAGTTCTCGGGCGAGACCTGGAAGTCCACGTCCGGCAGCCAGTAGCCACTACGGTAGGTCTCGGGCCCATCCGTGCTCAAGTTCCGGCGGGTATCGCCCTCGCTGGCCGGGGTTTCCTCAGCACTCAGACCGACCGTCCATCCATCGCCAATCTGCTCGGACATCCACGCCTGCACGTTATTCGGTGCGTAGCCGGGTTTCAGAACCCCGTCGATGGTCAGCTTTTCCGCGGACATCTCGCCGGTCGCGCTGTCGAAAACGTCCAGTGCTGTGCCGAGCCCACCGAGCACGGCGCGCCAGGTCTCTGGATCGCCCTCACCCGCCGTGGCAAGCGCCTCGCCACCCGCATTGTCGCCGACAAGAGACAGCGCCTCGTTCGCCGAAAGGCCGAGCGGAAGCACCCCGCTCAACACGAGTTCGCGATCCCGCATGGAGAAGACAACCTCTGACAGGGGCGCGGACTCACGCAGGTTGAGGTCCAAATCCCATTCCCGCGGCATCACGGTGCGGACCGCGGCCACGGCACCATCAGCACTGAGACCGCGCCGCAAGATCCCGTCGATCTCGAGC